>JBGTSL010000417.1:0-2008 GCA_041940325.1 Brevundimonas sp. | reverse complement strand
AAAAGCGGCGGCGAAAACATTCGACGCGAGCCACAGCAGCGTCACCGCGAAGACCGAAAGCACGAGACCGAAGGCGCCGGCGGAGGAGCGGTCGACCAGTCCGCGCGGAATGGGCCGGCCGATGGTTCGCGCCATCAGCGCGTCGATATCAGCGTCCCACCACATGTTGAGCGCGCCCGAAGCTCCGGCCCCGACCGCAATCGCGAGCAGGGAAACCGCCGCAAGCGCCGGATCGACGCTTGCGCCGCCCGCCGCCGCCGCAACCATCCCGACGAGCGCCGTGAAAATCACCAGCGACATGACGCGCGGTTTCAGGAGCGAGAAATACTCGCCCGGCCCGGCCATGGAATAGGCCGGCGTCCCGATCTCTGCCGTCATGTCGCTCATGCCCGGCTTATGCCCCAAACGCGCCTCCCGGAAAACAGGAAGCGGGCCGCACAAGGCGCGGCCCGCTGTCGCTGCATCAGGAATCCCGGCGTCGGCCTAGCCGCGGCTCAGCACCGAGCGGACGCCGAAAATCAGGAAAATCAGCACCATGAAGGCGATGAAATAGGCGAGCAGCGTCCCGGCCTGCATGTCCATGAAGCTGGCCCAGCTATACTGGAGCTGGCTCACGGCCCGGTCGCCATAGGTGACCTGCGCCGACTCCGGTCCGCGGAACAGGCCGCGGAGATAGCCGCCGACCGCAAACAGCACCAGCGCCAGCAGCGTCATCGAGCCGATTTGCGTGCCGCGCTTCATCACCAGCGACGCCACAAGCACCGACCCGAAGGCGATAAGCAGCGCGATCCAGTCGCCGCTCAGAAAAGTGTGCCGGATGATCCCGGTAACGTCGTTTACAATCGTCTCAAGCATCAGCCCCTCCGACTTGAGTATGATCCTCCAGCGCCGGCCCCCCGGCGCCGTCCGTTAATCATTATTAACGAATTCGGCGCAGCCCCGCCAGCCCGCCCGCCGGTTCAAACCCCATGAAAAATCCCGCCGGGCGAGCCCGGCGGGAAAATTTCACGTCTTTGTCACGTAAACGGCGCGACGGCCCTAGTGGAAGGACTTGGCGTCGCCCGTGTCGAAGCGCGGCAGTTCGTTGAACTGGTGGAACGGCGGCGGAGAGGGCAGCGTCCATTCCAGGGTCGTCGCCCCTTCGCCCCATGGATTGGCCGGGGCCCTGCGGCGATAGATCAAAAAGGCGTCGATCATGGCGACCAGGAACACCAGCATGCCGATCCCGCCGTGCAGCGCCTGCGTGATGCCCGTGGCCACGCCCACCCAGGCGCCGAGCACCGTGGGCAGCAGGCTCAGCGCCAGCAGCCAGTAGGTATTGCGCATGACCTTGTTGCGCTGCTCCTGCGAAATGCCGTAGCCCGCGGAGCTGTAGGTAGTGACTTCGGTATTCATATGCGTCTCTCCAATGTGGTATCTGCACCCATGCAGGTTGACAAATTCTAGGTGGGGGCGTTATGCACCACTGCAATACCCGCGTTTCATCCCGTACTTTTGGGATGCAATCTTTTGCCCTTGCCGCAGCGGCTGGCGTGCGGGGCGGCCGCTATGCTCAAGGACTGCGCCTGAACCTTCTCAGGTCCGCTTTCCTTCGTTGAACCTACTCGCTGCATCACCATGAAGACCAAGCACGAACTCGAACTCTCCGACATCAAGAAGATCGCCGCCGCCGCCGAGGCGGAAGCCGTCAAGAACCAGTGGGCCGTGACCATCGCCATCGTGGACGACGGCGGCCACCTGGTCTGGCTGCAGCGCCTGGACGGCGCCGCCGCCTTGTCGGCCCAGATCGGTCCGGCCAAGGCCCGTACCGCCGCCCTGGGCCGCCGCGAGAGCAAGGTCTATGAGGACATCATCAACGGCGGCCGCACGGCCTTCCTGACCGCCCCCGGTGTCGACGGCCTGCTGGAAGGCGGCGTGCCGATCATCAAGGACGGCCAATGCCTGGGCGCCGTGGGCGTGAGCGGCGTGAAGTCGAACGAAGACGCGCAGATCGCCCGCGCTGGCATTG
>JBGTSL010000416.1:0-2009 GCA_041940325.1 Brevundimonas sp. | reverse complement strand
CTTCGAGATGGTGGCCGGCCGGGGCTGGATCTGCATCGCGCTGGTGGTGTTCGCCTCGTGGCGCCCGGGCAAGGCGCTGCTCGGCGCGCTGCTGTTCGGCGCCTTCGACGCCTTCCAGGTCCGCCTGCAGCAGATCGTGCCCGACGTGCCCTATCAGATCTTCCTGATGCTGCCCTATGTGCTCAGCATCGTCGCCCTGATCGTGATGTCGCGCCGCGCTGGCTACCCGCAGGCCCTGCTGGTGCCGTATCGCAAGGGGGAGCGGTAGGTATCTCGGACCAGCTGAGTTGCGTCCTTCGACAAGCTCAGGATGAGGAGGGATTGGTGAGCGCCACCACGGGTGGCGCAGAATTTTTGTGGAGCGTCAACGCCGAGCCCCCGTACCGGCGCTGATGCCATCTCCTCACTCGCCTCATCCTGAGCCTGTCGAAGGGCGCACCTGAGGCGGTGCAAGCCGCCACTTCTACCGCTCGCCCAAACACAGGATCGCGGGGACGTAGCGCGGGGCGGGGCTGCCGTAGAGGCCGGCGCCGGCGCGGTCGAACAGGTTGGCGCTGGTGCCGCCGTCGAGGTTGAGGGCGCGCGCCACCACCGCGCCGTCGGCGAAGCGGATCGCGGCGATGTAGTCGGCGAACTCCTTCAGTGTCGGGGCGCGCAGCAGGCCGCCGCCGGTGGCGGTGAAGACCCCGATCAGCACCAGGTCGCCGCCGTCGGTGAGCCCGAAGGCCACCCGGTTGGCCCGGTCCCAGCCCGAGACGATGCCGTCATTGGCATTGGCGTCGACCAGGATCGGCTTCGACTGCAGCGCCTCGACCGGCGCAAGGCCGTCAATCTCGTGCCAGTAGCGGATGGCGGTCTGGTTCGCCGCATCGACCACGACGGCGCCGCCGACCGTCCACGGCGTCCAGGGCGCCGACTGCACCCCGTCCGAGACGATCAGGCCGAGGTCATAGGGCGCGCCATCCTCCCGCGTGCCGAAGAAGCCGCCGATGATGCTGGCCGGCGCCTGGGCGCAGGTCTGTTCGAACAGCTCCTGGATGTCTGCCACCCGGCCGATCGGCACGACGTTGGCGTAGTAGCCGGCCGCCGGGGCGCGCACCACGACGGCGGTCAGCGCGCCCGCACCCTGGCGCGTGTTGTGGCCGATGCAGGCGGCGACGCCGGTGTCGCCGTCGACGCGGCAGTCGATCTCCAGCAGGCCGTCCATCGGGCCCGGCTGCGCCGCGGCACCGGCCGGCAGCCACAACGGGACCATCAGCGCCATCAGCCAGCGCAGGGCCATTCACCCATCTCCTCACGCACAATCGGCCGCAGCTTGCGGCCCGGCATCCCTAGGCTAAGGTCGGGCCGAAGGAAACCGCCAATCGCAGACGGGACGACGCCCATGGACCTGATACTCCGCAACGCCAACCTGAGCGACGGCCGCGAGGGCCAGGACATAGCGGTCGAGAATGGCCGGATTGCGGCGATCGCGCCCCGCCTCGACGCCGCCGCCCCGGAGGAGATCGACGCCAGCGGCTGCCTGGTCACGCCGCCCTTCGTCGACCCGCATTTCCACATGGACGCGACGCTCACCCTCGGCATGCCGCGGCGCAACCAGTCCGGGACCCTGCTGGAGGGCATCGCGCTGTGGGGCGAGCTGAAGCCGCAGCTGACCGTGGAGGCGGTGGCGGGACGGGCGCTGGACTATTGCCGGCTGGCGATCGGCCGCGGGCTGCTGGCGATCCGAACCCATGTCGACGTCTGCGACGACCGGCTGCTGGCGGTCGAGGCCCTGCTCGAGGTCCGGCGCAAGGTGGCACCCTATATCGACCTGCAGCTCGTCGCCTTCCCGCAGGATGGGCTCTACCGCGCGCCCAACGCCGAGGCCAACCTGGTCCGGGCGCTCGACATGGGCGTCGACGTGGTCGGCGGCATCCCGCATTTCGAGCGGACCATGGCCGACGGCGCCCGCTCGGTGGCGCGGCTGTGCGAGATCGCGGCCGAGCGCGGGCTGCTGGTCGACATGC
>JBGTSL010000415.1:0-2009 GCA_041940325.1 Brevundimonas sp. | reverse complement strand
GACCCGGATCAGGTTCGACGGGTCAGGGGATCACCCCAATCTCAGCCGCTCAGGCGCGACCCCCCGGAGAACGGCCCCAGCCATACGCCTGCGGGGCGGCGGGTTCAATCGTCAGGGTCTGGACCAGCCGGCGACCCTGACCGCGGCGGCGCGGGGATCGGCGTCGAAGACGAGGGTGACCCGGTCTTCGCCGTGTGCGGGGACGTAGTCGACCACGGCGTGGGCGGTGGCGTCGCCGAGGCGGCCCTCGATCTCGACGGAGGCGGCGGTTTCGCCGCCGAGATTGCGCACCTCGACTGCGGCCAGCCAGCGGTCGCCGGCGGGGCGGATCTCGCCGAGGCGCGCTTCCAGCCGGGCCGGTTCGCGGGCCCCGAAGGCCTCGACCGCGATCACCGCCAGGGCGGCCAGCACCAGCAGCAGGCCGAGGCCGCCCATGGCCCATTCGAGCCGGGCGGGCGGGGGCATCTTCGATGTCTTGCGCGGGGGCATCAGACCAGCAGCCGGGCGGCGGCGGCGCCGATGGCGCCGGGGAAGGACAGGACGACGACGGCGTCGACGATCTCGGCCAGGCCGTGGCCCTGGGTGCGGCCGAACACCCACAGGACGTAGAGGCTGGTCAGCAGGACGAGGCCGTAGCCGGCGAGGGTGTAGTGCACGAAGGCGGCCAGGGGCCGGTCGTGCACCTCCTGACCGGGAAAGCCGACATTGTAGACGATGGCGTGCATCAGGCCGATCGAGACGAGCATGAGGGCGGCCACGTGCAGCGGGCTCATCTTGTAGGCGATCAGGATCATCTCCTCGGTCGGGGCCATGTTGAGGGCGAGGAACAGGGCGCCGGCGACCATCAGGAACAGTTCGCCGGGGTAGGCGGCCTCGTCCTCGGCGCCCGTGTCGTCCTCGCCCGCGCTAAGCTGGCGGCCGGCGAGCAGGGCGCCCATGGCCCCGGCGACGGCCTGCAGGGTCAGCTGCCCGACGATCTGGCGCGGCGGGGCGGCGGGCTCGAGCACGCCGAACAGGGCCAGCACGATGGCGGCGGTCAAGGCCCCGACGGCGAGGGCGACGAGGGTGTCGAGCAGGGCGTGGCCGAGGCCGCGGTGACTGGCGCTGAAGCCGGCGTAGAAGGCGAGGCCGAACAGCAGGGGCAGGGCGACCAGCAGGAAGACGGCGAGGCGGAGCGGCTCGAGAATGAAGCCGAACCACCACATCTCCATGGTCATCAGCAGCGGCAGGCTGAACAGCAGGGCGCCGCCGAAGGCGCGCGCCAGGTCGCGGGCGTAGGCGAGCTCGCGGCGGCGGTCGAAGGCGAGGGCGGCGCTCATGGCAACGGCAACGCCTGAAGGGGCGGTCGGGGTCCCGGCTCTACTCCGGGAAAGCCACCAGCAGGGCGTCGAGGGCGGTTTCGATGCGGGTCCAGCCGGTCTCGTCGAGGGCGACGCCGCCGACGCCGGGGCGGGCGCCGCCGCTGAGGGCGAGGTGCTGGACGGCGGCGAGCAGGACGGCGTTGATGGCCACCGCGTCGCCCGCGGGCGGGGTGCGCAGCCGCGGGCGACGTTCGCGCATCCAGGCCTGGAGCACGGCCGAACGCTCGGCCTCGATGCGGTTGAGCAGGGGCGAGGATTCGACCAGCGCCCAGGCCATCAGCCGCAGGGTCAGGGGGCTGGCGCGCAGGGCGCCAAGCCAAGCCGAGAGGCTTTCGCGGGCGAAGGCGCGCAGGGATTCGGTCCCGGAGGCGGGCACGGCGTCGAGCGACCGGACCAGTTCGGCATGGGCGCGGCCGGCGATGCGGGCGACCACGCCGTCGGCGCCGTCGAAATAGCGGTAGACCAGTTTCCGGTCGCAGCCGGCCTCGGCGGCCAGTGTCTGGACATTGAGGCCGGGGAAGCCGTCGCGCAGCAGGATGCGTTCGCCGGCCTCGACGATCAGGGCCTCGGTGGCGGCGCGGTCGCGCAGGCGCGGGGGGGCGGGCGATTCGGCCATGCCCGCAGGATGTAGGGTCTGGGGGGTAGGGT
>JBGTSL010000414.1:0-2012 GCA_041940325.1 Brevundimonas sp. | reverse complement strand
CCGGGTTGCAGGACATCTCGCCGATGGTCCCGAGCTTCTGGGTCAGCAGAACGGTCGCCGCGCCCGCGCGCGCGGACGCCGCGGCCGCTTCGCAGCCTGCGTGGCCCCCGCCGATGACGATGACGTCGAAACGCTTCATGAGCCGGGACATAGGCGAAAACGTCTGTCTTCGCCACCGGCGTCGAAGCGCTGTTTCACGTGAAACAGCTCACTTGCCGATGCAGAAGGACGAGAAGACCTCGCCGAGGATGTCCTCGACTCCGATCGCCCCCGTGACGCGGGCCAGGCTCTCCGCCGCGCGGCGCAGGTCGTCCCCGGCCATCTCGGGCGACACATCAAGCGCGCCGCGGCCCGCCTCGACAGACGCCAGCGCCTCGGCGAGACGGCGACGGTGTCTCTCTCGTGTGACCGCCGGGAAATCCGCGCCGGACAGATCCCGGGCCAACCTTGCGGCGAGCCAGTCGTGTAGCGCCCCCAGCCCCTCTCCGGTCGTTGTGCTGACCCCAATCGCCTCACGACCCGGCGGCGGCGCAGCGCGGTCGACATCGGCCTTGGTCAGGACCACAAGGTCATCGGGGCGGACGAAGGCCGCGGCTGCGCCATCCGGATCGCCCGGGGCGCGGACCCACAGACGCAGCTCGGCCTGTTCGGCCCGAGCGCGCGCCCGGCGGACACCTTCGGCTTCGATCGGGTCGTCGCTGTCACGCAGACCGGCGGTGTCGGACAGCGTCACCGCAAAGCCGCCGATGATCAGGTCGGCGTCCAGCACGTCCCGGGTGGTGCCGGCGATCGGCGTGACGATGGCGGCCTCGCGGGCGACGAGGGCGTTGAACAGCGACGACTTGCCGGCGTTGGTTTCGCCGATCAGGACGATGCGATAGCCCTCGCGGACGCGCTCGCCGCGCCCGGCGTCGGTCAGCGCCTTTTTCAGATCGGCGATCAACCCGTCCAGAACCGGCCCGGCTGTGCGGGCCAGGTTGTCGGGCACCTCCTCGTCGGGAAAGTCGATCTCGGCCTCGACAAGGGCGAGCGCCTTGAGGAGGTCGCGGCGGAAGCCGGCGTAGGTCTGCGACAGGGCGCCGTCCAGCTGGCCCAGGGCCTGGGCCGCCTGGGCGGAGGTCTCGGCGTCGATCAGATCGGCCACGGCCTCGGCCTGGGCGAGATCCATGCGGCCGTTCTCGAAGGCGCGGCGGGTGAACTCGCCGGGCTCGGCCGGCCGCAGGCCCAGTGCGACCAGCGCTTCCGCGACGGCCTCGACCACGGCGCGACCGCCATGCAGGTGCAGCTCGGCGCAATCCTCGCCGGTGTAGGAGTTCGGGGCCGGGAAGCGGAGCACCAGCGCCTGGTCGAGCGCACGGCCGTTGAGGGCGAGATTTCGCAGCGAGGCGAAGCGGGGCTTCAGCCCACCCGCGCCGAGCGCGGCCAACGCCTCGTCCGTCCCGGGCCCCGACAGGCGGATGATGGCGATGGCGCCACGGCCCGGCGGGGTGGCGAGGGCGAAGATGGTCTCGGGGATCACCAGTCTCCTCCCCACAAGGTGGGGAGGGGGATCGCGTAGCGGTGGAGGGGCGAAGCGGCATCCGGTGATGTCGGGGGCCGGCCCCTCCACCATCCATCGGATGGTCCCCTCCCCCGCAGGGGGAGGAGACAGAAAGCATCACGGCTTGACCGCCGCTTCCATCAGCTTGCGGAACTGGTCCTGCGCCTGGAGGCCGAAGCTCGTCCAGGTCTTCATCAGTTCGTCAGGCTGCATGGCGGCGACATTGTCCGCCATCCGCTTCTGCATCTCGGCGACCATAGCCTCGTTCAGCGGCGTGACATCAGGCAGGCCGAGGAAGGCCCGGGCCTCGGCCGGAGTGCAGTCGATCTCCACATTGACCTTCATCGCGTCGCTCCTGTTTCACGTGAAACAGCGGCCAAACCGCCGTCAGGTGTTCATCGACTGGAAGAAGTCCGCGTTGTTCTTCGACTGACGCAGCTTGTCGAGCAGGAATTCGATGGCGTCCTGCGGC
>JBGTSL010000413.1:0-2014 GCA_041940325.1 Brevundimonas sp. | reverse complement strand
CATCGGCCAGGGTGACCAGGTGCGGCTCATACTCCAGCCCGGTTTCTTCCAGCATGATCGAGGCCTTCACCCCGTTCGGCGTGTTCAGCGAATACAGCTGCAGCCGGTCCGGATGCTGCGCCGGCCAGCGAGTCGTGATGGGAAAGGCGGAAAGGTCGGCCATCGGAAGCTCCTGCTGCGTTCGAAAGCCATGTAGGTCGGGGGGCGGAAACCGCAACCGCTGCTGTGGCATATCGATGCGACCGATAATGGCGCAGGCCGCCGCCAGTCTGACCGGGAAAGGTAGACGAGGTAGACGAGATAGACGGTAGACTCCCCTTTTCGCGACCACCGACCGGCGCCCATCTCTGGACCCGGCGGGCCCGTCCGGGCATTGGAGGCGCATGACGTTTGCGACCCCGTCCCCCGCCGACTGGAAGGTTCTCGCCGAGAAGGCGCTGAAGGACCGCCCGATCGAAAGCCTGATCCATCTCGACGCCGACCATCTGGCGGTACGGCCCCTCTATGGCGCGGCGACGGGCGTCCAACCCCTCTTCGCGCCCCGCCCTTCGGACGCCGAGGGCCGGCCTTGGGATCTCCGGACCCTGGTCGACGGTGACGATCCGGCCGCGGTCAACGCGGCGGTGCTGGCCGACCTCGAGGGCGGCGCGGCCTCGGTGGTTCTGAAGGGCGCTGTGCTGACGGATTCGGCGCCCCTGACGGCCGCGCTCGACGGCGTCGCGCTGGAACTGGCGGCGGTCGGGCTGGACGCCGGACTGGACGGGCCCGAGGCGGCCAACGCCCTGGCCGTCGCGGCCAAGGGCTCGCCGCGCGCGAAGCTGATGTTCCACATGGACCCCGTCTCCGCCTTCGCCGAAACCGGCGCGGCGCCGCGGTCGCTGGAGGAGCATCTGACCCTCGCCGCCAACACCGCTGCGCGGCACGCCGGGGCCTATCCGGACGCCAGCTTCTTCATGGCCGGCGGCCGGGTCGTCCACGAGGCCGGCGGCTCCATTGCACAGGAGCTGGCTTTCGCCGCCGCCAACGCCGTGGCGCTGATCAAGGCCGCTATCGACGCCGGCATGACGGCGGAACAGGCGCTGAAGGGAACCGTGCTGGGCGTCTCCGTGGACCAGGAGTATTTCGACAGCCTCGCCAAGGTCCGCGCCCTGCGCCTGATCTGGCGCTCGCTGAGCCGCGCCTTCGGCGCCGAGACGTCCGCTGTGATCGAGGCGCGTTCCTCGCGGCGGATGCTGTCGGCGCGCGACCCGTGGCCCAATCTGCTCAGGCTGACGGCGGCGGGCTTCGCCGGCGCGGTCGGCGGGGCTGACGCCATGGTGCTGGACGGCTTCTCGCGGGCCAGCGGCCGCCCCGACGCCTTCGCCCGGCGGCAGGCGCGCAACACCCAGCTGGTGCTGATGGAGGAGGCCCACGTCGGACGGGTCGACGATCCGGCCGCCGGTTCCTGGTTCCTCGACCAGCGCACCCGCGAACTGGCCGAGGCCGGCTGGGCCGAGTTCCGGAATATCGAGGCCGAGGGCGGCGTCGTCGAGGCCCTGCGCGGCGGGGTGATCCAGCCGCGCGTGGCGCGCGCCCGGCAGACGCTCGAGGCCGCACTCTCGAACGGCGCGGCGCAGATGGTGGGGGTCACGAAGTTCGTCGATCAGGAGCCCCGGCCGGCCCCGATCGAGCCGGACCGCCCCTCCGCCCCCGAAGGCGGCGGCGACGCCTGCGCGCCCCTGACCCCGATCCGCCTCGCCGCGCCCTTCGAAGCGAAGGAGGCCGGCCAATGACCGCCCCGAACTTCGCCAAAATTGATCTGGACCTCGGCCCCGTCGGCGCCGGTCCGGCCCGCGAGTCGTGGAACACGCCGGAAGGTCTCACCGTCGCCCCGGCGTATGACGCCTCGGCCCTCGACGGACTGGACTTCATCCACGGCCTTCCGGGTATCGCGCCCTATCATCGCGGCCCCTATCCGACGATGTATGCGTCCAACCCCTGGACCATCCGCCAGTACGCCGGCTTCTCCACCGCC
>JBGTSL010000412.1:0-2023 GCA_041940325.1 Brevundimonas sp. | reverse complement strand
CGACGGCTTCGAACCGGACCGCCCGGCACTGCACCGCAGGTGAGGGAGGACAGGGAGATGCTACGCAGCAATTTGACCTGCTTGAGCCTGGCTGTCGCGATGTGCGGCGGCCTCGTGTATGGGACCCAGGCATCGGCCGACGAGGTCTGGGTCACCACGATGAAGGGCGCCAACGCCCAGGTCTTCGATCCGGAGTCCTTGGCGCTGGTCGCGACGATCCCGACCGAGGACGGCGCCCACAACGTCACGTTCAGCCGCGACGGGGCGCTCGCCTTCGTCGCCAATGTCGGCGCCGGCAGCACGTCGATCGTCGATGCCGGCAAGCACGCGGTGCTGGCGACGCTGGCGACTGGGCCTCGGACCCACGAAGTCTCGGTCTCGCCCGACGGCAGCCTGGCCGCGGCGTCCAACGTCGGCGCCGATTTCGTCACGCTGATCGATGTCGCCGCCGGCCAGGCGGTGGCCGAGATCAAGACCGGCGACGGGGCGATGATGTCGGTGTTCTCGCCGGACGGCGCCACCCTCTACGTCGCGAACGCCAATGCGGCGACCGTCTCGGTGGTCGACGTCGCCGAACGCGCCGCGGTCGAGAACTGGCCGGGCACCGAGGGGATGATGGCCTTCGTGCCGACCCCGGACGGCGCCCACGCCTGGGCCAACGCGCCGGCCGAGGACAAGGTCGTGCGCATCGACCTGGCCGGCGGCGCCCGCAGCGCCGAGGTCGCGATGCCGGGAGAGCCGCACGGCATGGCGCTGAGCCCGGACGGCACGACGCTCTACGTGGTGCAGCGCAAGCTCAACCAGGTCGCGGTGGTCGATACCGGGAGCCTGGAAGTGGTGCAGACCGCCGCCGTCGGCCAGCGCCCCGACATGCTGGCGCTGTCGCCGGACGGGGCGACGCTCTATGTGGTCAGCCGCGACGAGAACCGGCTCTACCGGCTGTCGGCGGCCGACCTCTCCGTGCTCGGCTCTGTCGAGACCGACGTGGAGCCGCACGGCGTCGCCTATCGGCCATGACCGCTGGCGGCCAGGGGCGGGGGATGCTCGTTCCCCCGCCTCCCGGGCAAACGAGGGTGAAACCGATGACGACCTCGATCCAGGACCCGCGCACCCCGGCAACGGAGCTGCGGGAACGCGAAGCGCAACACTGGACCACGGTCACCGCCGGCTGGGAGCGTTGGTGGCCGCTGTTCGAGCGCGGTGCCCAGCGGGTGAACGACCGGCTGGTGGAGCGCGCCGGCATCGGCCCCGGGATGCACGTGCTCGACGTCGCCACCGGGCTGGGCGAGCCCGCTGTGACGGCTGCCCGCCTGGTCGGGCCCTCGGGCCGGGTCGTCGCCATCGACTCCTCGGCCGCCATGATCGACGCGGCCAGGCGGCGGGCCCAGGCCCTCGGTTTCGACGCGATCGATTTCCGCGAGGTGAACGCCGAGGCGCTGGACTTCCCCGCCGCCGCTTTCGACGCCGTCGTCTGCCGCTGGGGCCTGATGTTCGTGCAGGACCTGGACGGCGTGCTGCGCCGGCTCAGGGCGATGCTGAAGCCCGGCGGCCGGCTCGCCGCGGCGGTATGGACCGAACCGGCCCAGGTCCCGGTGATACAGCTGTCGGGCCGCATCATCGCCGAGCACGCACCGACGCCCGAGGAGGCGAGTCCAGTGAACCCGTTCTGCCTCGCCGCGCCCGATATGCTCGCCGCGATGCTCCGCACCGCCGGCTTCACTGCGGTCGAGGCCGAGCCGTTGACGGTGCCCTTCACCTTCGACAGCGCAGAAGCCTACACCCGGTTCCGGCGCGACATGACGACATTGGACGCGACCCTGGCCCGGCACCATCCGCCGGCGGTCGTCGAGGCCGCCTGGCAGGCGGTGACCGAGGCGGCGCGGGCCTATGCCACCGCCGACGGCACGCTCCGTTTCGACAACAGCGCGCTGATCGTCGCGGCCCGGGCCTAGATCGATCTCCGATCAGACGGGAGCGACCGATCGGAGACAAGTCGATCGACTTTAACGAGTGAGAGCATCCT
>JBGTSL010000411.1:0-2029 GCA_041940325.1 Brevundimonas sp. | reverse complement strand
CGACCAGGAGGGCGGCCGGGTGCAGCGGATGGGCCCGCCGCACTGGCCGAAATATCCGCCGGCCGAGGCCTATCTGAAGGCCACGAATGATCCGCTGGCGGCGCGGGAGCTGGCATGGCTGGGTGCGCGGCTGATGGCCAACGATCTGAAGGCGGTCGGGATCAACGTCGACTGCGCCCCGGTGCTGGACACGCCCGTGCCGGGGTCTCACGAGATCATCGGCGACCGGGCGTACGGGCGGGATCCGGCCACGGTGGCGACGCTGGGGCGGGCGGCGGCCGAGGGGCTGCTGGCCGGCGGGGTGCTGCCGGTGATCAAGCACATTCCGGGGCACGGCCGGGCGTTCGCCGACAGCCACCATGCCCTGCCGGTGGTGCATGCGGGGCTGGAGGCGCTGGACGAGTGGGATTTCACGCCGTTCCGGGCCCTGTCGGACATGCCGTTGGCCATGACGGCGCATGTGGTGTTCGACGCGGTCGATCCGAAGCATCCGGCGACGACCTCGAAGAAGGCGCTGAAGCTGATGCGCGAGGGGCTGGGCTTCGGCGGGCTGATCATGACCGACGACCTGTCGATGAAGGCTCTGTCGGGGCGCCTGGACGAGCGGGCGGAGGCGGCGCTGAAGGCCGGCTGCGACGTGGTCCTGCATTGCAACGGCGAGCTGAAGGAGATGCGTCAGGTCGCCGGGGGCGTCGGCAAGCTGAAGGGCAAGGCGGGCAAGCGGGCCGAGGCGGCGCTGGCGCGGATCGTGCGCGAGGTCGAGCCGCTGGACGTGTTCGCGGCGCGGGACCGGTTCGACGCCCTGATGGCCGGGCGGGTCGAGGCGGCCAAGGGGCCGGACGTGGGGGAGGCGCAGGCGTGACCTCAAGCAGCGCGACGCGCGTCAGGTCGGCATAATGACGGACGCGTTTCAGCCCAATCTGGATTTCGCCGCGGTCGAACAGGCCGACGCCGGGGAGGCCTTCGTGGTCGATCTGGAGGGCTATGAGGGGCCGCTGCACGTGCTGCTGGCGTTGGCGCGGACGCAGAAGGTCGATCTGCTGAAGCTGTCGATCACCAGGCTGGCCGAACAGTATCTGGCCTTCGTGCACGAGGCGCGGCGGCGCAATTTCTCGCTCGCGGCGGATTACCTCGTGATGGCGTCGTGGCTGGCCTATCTGAAGTCGCGGCTGCTGCTGCCCCGCACCGACAAGAAGGGCGAGGAAATGCCGGCCGAGGAGATGGCCGCCGCCCTGGCATTCCGGTTGCAGAAGCTGGAGGCGATGCGCAAGGCGGTCGAGGCGATCACGGCGCGGCCGCGGCTGAAGCGGGACGTGTTCACGCGCGGGGATCCGGAGGCGACGGTGATCGTCCCGTCGGACCGGATCGACGCCAGCCTGTACGAGCTGATGGCGGCCTATGTGACGCAGCGGCGGCGCGAGGAGCAGCGCCGCTACAATCCCGGCCAGCGGGTCGAGGCCTTCGGGCTGGAGGCGGCGCGCGACTGGCTGCGCGAGGTGCTGCCGCGGCTGGAGGAGTGGACGCCGCTGGAGCGGGTGGCGCCGGAGAAGCATGGGGCCGATGGGCCGTCGCAGGCCAGCTTCACGGCCTCGACGCTGTCGGCCAGCCTGGAGCTGGTCAAGGAGGGGGCCATGGACGTCAAACAGGCCGAGGCCTTCGCCGAACTGTATCTGAAGCGGCGGGGGATGGGGCAGCCGCTGGAGCTGGCGCCGTGATCCAGTTCGCGCCGGACCACCTGGAGATCGAGCGCCGGGTCGAGGCGCTGCTGTTCGCGGCGGCGGGACCGCTGTCGGCGGCCGAGATCGCGCGGCGGCTGCCCGAGGGGGCGGATGTCGGCGGGGCGATTTCGGCGCTGAGGGAGCGGTATCAGGGCCGCGGGGTGGAGCTGGAGTGCGTCGCCGACCGCTGGCGCTTCCGGACCGCGCCGGACCTGAGCTTCCTGATGACCGAGGAGCGCGAGGAGCCGCGGCGGCTGTCGAAGGCGGCGCTGGAGACCCTGGCGATCATCGCCTACCACCAGCCGTGCACC
>JBGTSL010000410.1:0-2031 GCA_041940325.1 Brevundimonas sp. | reverse complement strand
CGCGGCGCCGAACTGGACGAGGCGCGGCTGGGCGAACTGACCCGCGCCGCGATCCGCTTCCTCGACAACGTCATCGACGTTTCCCGCTTCCCGCTGGACGCACAGGACGCCGAGGCGAAGGCCAAGCGGCGCATCGGCCTCGGCGTCACCGGCCTGGCCGACGCCCTGGTGTTCTGCGGCGTCCGCTACGGCACGCCGGAGGCCGCCGACCTGACCCGGCGCTGGCTGGGCGTGATCAAGCGCGAGGCCTATCGCGCCTCGGCCGGGCTCGCCGCCGAGAAGGGCCCCTTCCCCCTGTGGGATCCGGTCATGCTCGACACGCCGAACCTGCAAAGCCTGGACGACGAGACCCGCGCGCTGATCGCCAAACACGGCCTGCGCAACGGCTGCCTGACCTCGATCGCACCGACCGGCACCACCTCGCTGATGGCCGGAAACGTCTCGTCGGGCATCGAACCGGTGTTCGCCTACGCCTACACCCGCAAGGTGCTGCAGAAGGACGGCAGCAAGCGCGAGGAGGCGGTTGAGGACTACGCCCTGACCGTCTGGAAACGCCTGCACGGCGACGCCCCGCCGCCGGAACACGCCTTCGTCACCGCCCAGACCCTGACCCCCGCCGAGCACCTGCGCATGCAGGCGGCGGCCCAGGAGGTCATCGACAGCTCCATCTCCAAGACCGTGAACTGCCCCGAGGACATCGCCTTCGACGACTTCGTCGACGTCTATGTCGAGGGCTGGAAGCTGGGCTGCAAGGGCCTGACCACCTACCGGCCCAATGCGGTCACCGGCTCGGTCCTGTCGGCCGAGCCGGCCGCGCCCGCCGATCCCCCGGCCCCCGCCGGTCCGCCGGCCGAACTCACCCTCAGCCCCCGGCCCGAGTCGCTCGCCGGCGCGACCTACAAGATCAAATGGCCCGACAGCCCGCACGCCGTCTACGTCACCCTCAACGACGTCGATGGCGGCGACGGCTCGCGGCCGTTCGAAATCTTCATCAACTCCAAGAACATGGAGCACTACGCCTGGACGCTGGGCCTGACCCGGATGATTTCGGCGGTGTTCCGGCGCGGCGGCGACGTCTCCTTCGTGGCCGAGGAGCTCAAGGCCGTGTTCGACCCCCGCGGCGGCGGCTGGATGAACGGCCGCTACGTCCCGTCCCTGCTGGCGGCCATCGGCGGGGTCATCGAGCGCCACCTGGCCCGCGACGCCGAGGCCTGCGCCGCGCATGTCCACGCGGCGGCTCACGCGCCGACGGAAACCGCGGCCGCCATGTCGAAGATCTGCTGCCCCAAATGCGGGGCGGTCGGCCTGGTGCGCAAGGAAGGTTGCGACACCTGCTTCGACTGCGGCTACTCGAAATGCGGTTGATCCGGCCGGCGGGGCGGTTCGTCCGTCCCGCCGCCGCCGCGGTTCAGTAGCGGTACTCCAGGCTTAGCCACCCCTTGTCCGTATCCGGAAAGGCCGGGTGATCGCTCCCGAACCGCGCCGCCTTCGCCTCCACCGACCAGTGGGCGTCGATCGGCGCCGAGGCTGACAGGTCGATTTCGCGACCGAGCCGGAACTCCCCATCGGCGTCATGGAAGACATGCGCCTCGGCCGTCAGCTTCACCGTGCGCCCGAAGGCCGGCCGGCTCAGGGATCCGCGCAGGAAGGCGTCGCTGACCCCGAAGGCGGGCGTGGTGGTGATCACGTCCGACCAGCCGAGGTAGCCGTGCCCGGTCCCCAACGGGGTCTGGAAACCCGTTGCGCCGTCGCCGTCGAACCGCTCGTAGCCCGCCGCGACCGACCACTTCGCCGAATGCAGCCCGGCCGAAGCGGCCAGGAAGTCCAGCCGGTAGTCCGCCGGATTGGCGCCGTTGTCGGTCTGCACGGCGTATTCGCCCGTCCAGGTCGCCGACAGCCCCTCCCCGACCGGCCGCGCCCCCGCCAGCCGCAGGCCGAAGGTCGTCGACGACATCGCCGCGGCCTTGTCCAGGTCGATGTCCAGACCGAAGCCGGTCAGCCGGCCCATCGCCGTATCCGCCTCCAGCTGCA
>JBGTSL010000409.1:0-2033 GCA_041940325.1 Brevundimonas sp. | reverse complement strand
TTGGTCACGATCCTGAAGGCAGCCATGGCCTTGCGCCGGAAATCCGCGCAGCCCATGAACGGGCTTGCATTCACCGCCATGATCTTCTGCTCGATCTGCTGTGCGCCCTGCTTGGCGATCGCACCATGGGTGCCTTCGTGTTTGAGCAACTCCTGATAGAAGCGTTGCCAGTTGCGGCGAACTGATGCGCTCGTTCCTCGCTGGCTGACCCATTTGGGATAGTAATAGGTGATCTGAAGGCGAACATTGACTTCGCTGACGACGCACTTGCCGTCCCGCAGGGCCACGTTGGCATTGGCCAGGCTGTATGTGCAGGTGCACATGGGGTACCCGCGCTTGTCGGCGAGCTCGACCCGCTTCCACACCGCGTCGCGGCTCCAGAAGCCCATGACCTCCAGCAGGATGACCTCGCCGGTGTCGGCCATCTTCGGCACCCAGCGCGGCGAGACGAAGCTGCCGGCCTCGATGTTTTCGAAACCGCAGTCGAGCAGGCGCCTGACCAGCTCGGTGCGGGTGGTGGTGGTGAATTCGGCCGATTCGTTTTGCAGCCCGTCGCGCGGGCCGACCTCGACGATGGTGACCGGCCGGCTCACGGTGTGGCTCCCGACGGGGCGTAGACGGTCAGGCTGACGTCGTCGCCGCGCGAATAGTTGTGGCCGTCGACCACGCCCACGGCCCGGCCGGTCACGCCCAGCCCGGCCGAAGCGGCGCTGAAGGCGTCGGCGTCGCGCGCCTCGACGATCACCGGTCGCCCCTCGGCCAGGGCTTGCGCCGCCCCCGCCGCGTCGGTCAGCTCGGTCTCGCGCCCGGTCAGGAAGACAAAGCTCGGCTCATGGAAGCCGGTGATGGCCACCGGCCCCGGCCGCCCCTGACGGGGATGCAGGTCGGCCCGCTCCAGCACGGTCTGCAGCTGCGGCGCGATGGCCAGCGGCTTCAGCTGACGGATGGCGCCGGCCAGGCCGGCGTGGGCCACGATCCCCAGGGCTATGGCGATCACCACCGCCGCCGTCGCCGCCCGGTGCATCAGCAGGAAGGCCCCGATCAGGGCCGCCAGCGCCGCGAAGACGATGGTCAGGGTCGCCCAGCCTTGCGCCGTTGACCGCCCGAACTCGGTCAGGCCGTAGACGGTGATCAGCACGAGGACGAGGCCGCCGACCAGCGACAGCGCCGCCCCCCCATAGCGCGAGACATTGCCGATCGGCCGGGTCAGGGCCGCCGCCGCCAGCAGCGCCAGGGCGCCATAGGTCGGCAGGGTGTAGTGGGCCAGCTTGGTCGGGGTCAGCTCGAAGATCAGCCAGGCCGGGACCAGCCAGCACACCAGAAACCGCACCGCCGGCTCCGCCCGCCGGCTCCACGCCGTCGACAGCGCCGCCGGCAGCATCAGCGTCAGCGGGAAGAACATCACCAGCGCCCCCAGCAGATAGTAGCCCGGCGGCGCCCCGTGGCTCTCGTGCCCCCCCGCGATCTTGGGCGCCAGGTCCCCGCCGATGGCCTCGCGCCAGAATCCGCCGTCGGTGGCGATGGTGATGGCGATGGCCCACGGCCCGACGATCAGCGCTGTCAGCGGCAGGCCCCAGCCCCAGCCCAGCCGCGCCAGCCACTTCACGTCCCGGTCCCACAGCGACAGCAGCAGGATGGCCGGCGCCACCACGATCAGGCCGATCGGCCCCTTGATCAGGATCGACAGACCGACTCCCAGCCAGAACGCCAGCTTGTGCGGCCGCCGGGGCGCCTCCCCGGCCCGCGTCGCCAGATAGATCCGCGCCAGCCCGGCCATGGCCAGGGTCACCGCCCCGCACAGCATGGCGTCGGTCTTGGCGATTCCCGCCTCGGTCGACAGCAGGAAGGTCGCCCCCAGCATGGCCCCCGCCAGGAATCCGGCCCTCTGGCCGAACATCGCCGCCCCGGCCCAGGCGCAGGCCGCCGCCGCCAGCATGGCTCCGAGGATCGAGGGGATGCGGTAGGGCTGGATGTCGCGGTTCTCGACGCTGGAGGTCACGGCCACCGCCGCCGCCTGCATCCAGTAGATGCCG
>JBGTSL010000408.1:0-2033 GCA_041940325.1 Brevundimonas sp. | reverse complement strand
CCGGGCGCATCGATCTCGGCCTCGGACGGGCGCCCGGGACGGACGGCGAGACGGCCCGGGCGCTGCGGCGCTATTTCGAGGCTGCCGACCAGTTCCCCCGCGACCTGATGGAGTTGCAGGCCTTCCTCGCCGACCCGGTCGAGGGTCAGCGAGTCACGGCCTGGCCCGGGGCGGGGTCGAAGGTGCCGATCTGGCTGCTGGGTTCCAGCCTGTTCAGCGCCGAACTGGCGGCGCATCTGGGCCTGCCCTTCGCCTTCGCCAGCCATTTCGCGCCGGAGCTGCTGCTGCCGGCCTTGCGAACCTACCGCGACGGGTTCCGGCCGTCGGAGCAGCTGGAGCGGCCCTACGCCATGGCGGCGTTCAACGTCTTCGCCGCCGATAGCGATGCGGAGGCGGCGCGGCTGTCGACCTCGATGCAGCAGGCCTTCGCGGCGGTGGTGACCGGCAAGCCGGGCCGGCTGAAGCCGCCGGTGGACGACATCACGGCGGTGCTCGACGCCCGGCAGCTCGCGGCGGTCGAAAGCCGGCTGACCTATGCGGCGATCGGCGGACGGGAAACGGTGAGGGCGAAGCTGGAGGAATTCATCGGCCTCACCGGCGTCGACGAGGTGATGGTCACCGGCATGATCCACGACCTGCAGCCGCGCATCCGCAGCCTCGAGATCACGGCCGAGGCGACGACGGGACTCTAGACCTCGGGAAGCTGACGCAGAAACGCCAGCAGCAGGCGGTTCACCTCATCGGGCCGCTCCTGCTGGATCCAGTGGCCGGCGCCGGGGACGACCTGCTGGAGGCGCAGGTCGGGGATCCAGTCCTTGAGGTCGGCCTCGGCCGCGCCGGCGTAGTGGCGGACCGGGTCGCGCTCGCCGACCACGAAGGCGGCGGGGACGCGGATGCGGGCGTCCTGCAGGAAGGCGGTGGCGGCCCAGTTCGCATCCAGATTGCGATACCAGTCGACCGGGCCCTTGAAGCCGCCGGCGGAGAAGGCGGCGACACACTCCTGGAAGCGAGCGTCGCTCATCCACGGCGGCAGGGTGGCGTCGTCGGTGATGGTCGAGAGGAAGCTCTGTCCCTCGGGGAAGAAGCCGGTCGACTGGCGGCCGTCGGGCGTGGCCCCGTCATAGGCGAAGAACGCCTTGCGCAGGGCCGTCACGGGATCGGCGTCAAACTCCATATGGGCCTCGGGGGCCTGGAAGCGGCTGATGTAGAGATCGCCCAGGCCGGCGCGCTTCGACAGGGCGGCCATGGCGGCGGTGGGGGGACCCTTAGGCCGTCGCGGCTGGAAGGGGACAGAGAGGCCGAAGACGGCGCGGAACAGGTCGGGGCGCAGCAGGGCGCAGTGCCAGGCCACGGGCGCGCCCCAGTCGTGGCCGACGACGATGCAGGATGTCTCGTCCAGGGCCCGGACCAGATCGACCATGTCGCCGACCAGATCGAGGATGCCGTAGGCCGCCGTGTCCGGCGGTTTGTCGGTCCCGCCGTAACCGCGCATGTCCGGGGCGGCGGCGCGATAGCCGGCGGCGGCGAGGGCTTCGACCTGGGCCCGCCAGCTGATGCCGAGTTCGGGGAAGCCGTGGATCAGCAGCACCAGCGGGCCGGAACCGGCCTCAAGGATCTGCTGGTTCAGCCGGTCGGTCTGGATCTGGCGGGTTCGCATGGGGACACCGGAACACCTGCGGGCCCGGTCCGCAAGCCGGCTACAACGCCACCCCGGTCGTGCGCATGATCTCGGCGCGCAGTTCGGGCAGGCCGTCGCCCTTTTCGGCGGAGGTGACGATGACGGCGGGGTAGGCGGCGGGGCGTTTTGCTATGGCCTTGAGGGTGGCGGCCTGGACCTTTTCCGCCTCGCCCTTCTTCAGCTTGTCGGCCTTGGTCAGGACGATCTGGTAGCTGACGGCGGCCAGGTCCAGCGCATCCAGCGCCTCCGTATCCACCGACTTCAGCCCATGGCGGCTGTCGATCAGCAGATAGACCCGTTTCAGGGTGACCCGGCCGCGCAGGTAATCGCGCCCCAGGTCCTGGAACTTCTTGAC
>JBGTSL010000407.1:0-2034 GCA_041940325.1 Brevundimonas sp. | reverse complement strand
GCAGTTCATGGTGGCTGCGCGTTTTCCCCGGCCGGGCGAACAGGAAATATTCTATCGCGACGTGGTGGAGGCAGCCGGCGACAAGCCGGTGACGTTCCGCACGCTCGATATCGGCGGCGACAAGGTGCTGCCCTATCTGGAGACCGAGCGGGAAGAGAACCCCGCCATGGGGCGGCGGGCCATCCGCCTCGGCCTCGATCGGCCCGGCCTGCTCAGGCTGCAGCTGCGGGCGCTGCTGACCGCCGCGGCCGGACGCGAGCTGCGCGTCATGTTCCCGATGATCGCCACGGTCGAGGAGTTCCGCGCCGCCCGCGAACTGGTCGACGTCGAATGCGCCTGGGCGCGGCGCCGGGGTCGGGCGCTGCCGGCCCTGCTGCGGATCGGGGCCATGATCGAGTGCCCGTCGCTGCTCTGGCATCTCGACGCCCTGCTGCCGCTGACCGACTTCGTCTCGGTGGGCACCAACGACCTGTTTCAGTACATGTTCGCCGCCGACCGGACCAATCCGCTGGTGTCCGACCGCTACGATCCGCTGTCGCCGCCCCTGCTCAGGGCCCTGGCCGAGATCCAGAAGAAATGCGCCGATACGGGGACGCCGGTGTCGGTCTGCGGCGAGCTGGCGGGCCGGCCGCTGGAAGCGTTCGCCCTGCTGACGCTGGGCTACACCCGGCTGTCGGCTCCGGCGGGCGGCGTCGGCCCGGTCAAGCGGATGATCCTGTCCGCCGATCTGCCGGCGGCCCGCCGCGGCATGGCCAACCTGCTCGGCTCGTCGTCCGGGTCGATCCGGGGCGAACTGGAATCACTGGCCCGGAAATTGAACATCACGATCTGAAACGTACCGGCCGACGGCGCCGGTACGGCTAACAAATCGTTGATCGGTCAACTCAAATGAGTTATCCACAAGGTGTAACCGGGTGGTCTGCGGGGGCGGACCCGATCTGTCATCCCGATATGGTACAGGCCCCGGGTTCGAGTACGGCGCGTGAGCATGCCTCGCGCGCGCCGAGTGTGGGGTCAGGCCGGATGGCGCTGGATACGGGGAACAGCCCCGAAGAGTTTCGTGACCATCCTGACTGGAAGGATGTCGTTCCTTCCGTGACGGACGCCGCGACTCTGGGCGACGGGCTGCGCATCGCCAGGGCCCATTCCGGACGCTCCCTGGCCGAGCTTTCGAGCATCACCCGGGTGCCCGTGCGATATCTGACGGCGCTGGAGCAGAACGACTTCTCGGTGCTGCCCAGCCGCGTCTTCTCGATCGGCTATGTCCGCGCCTACGCCGGAGCCCTCGGCCTCGACGAACAGCTCGCGGTCGAGCGGTTCAAGCGCGAGGCGCCCGACCCCTCCGTGCCGCTGCAGCCGCCGGTCGGCGTCGCCTTCGAAGAGGTCAAACGCTATTCGCCGCGTCTGATCGCGGCGGGTCTGGCGCTGGTCCTGGCGGTGGTCGGCTGGAACGTCTTCCAGCGCGTCAGCCTGATGCGCGCGCCCCAGCCGTCCGACATCGCCGCCGTCCCCGAGAGCTGGACCCTCGGCGCCGTGCCGGGGCAGGAGCAGTTCATGCGCCTGACCGCGCCGCGCCCGGCCCCGCCGGACCAGACGGTGCCCGCCCTCTACATCACCCCGGGCCTTGAGGCCGAGCTGACCGGCGTCGATCCGACCTCGCCCGAGGGCCTCGCCGCCGCCGCGGCGGCCGCGCCGCCGGTGCAGAAGGCCTTCAATCCGCGCGGCGCCACCTACGGCGCCTCGGCCAACGCCTCGCAGGTGGTGATCCAGGCCCGCAAGGCCGCGGGTCTGGTGGTTCGCATGGCCGACGGCCGCGTCCTGTTCGCCCGCCAGCTGGCCGCCGGCGACGCCTGGCGCGCGCCGCTGGGAGTCGCCGCCACCGTCGACGTGTCCGACCCCGCCGCCTTCGATGTCTATCTGAACGGCGAGCACGGCGGGGCGCTCGAGGCCGCCCAGACCTCACTGAGCCAGCTGAACCAGCGCGCCCAGTCCCTCGCCCGCCAGGCCGCCGCCGAGATCGCCGCCCGCACCGAG
>JBGTSL010000406.1:0-2045 GCA_041940325.1 Brevundimonas sp. | reverse complement strand
AAGCGCGGCGTGGTCACCACCGCCTGCTACATCGCCCGCCTCTACGGCGTCGGCTCGGCCCAGCCGATGTTCAAGGCGCTCAAGGCCTGCCCCGACGCCGTCGTCATCAAGCCCGACTTCGCCAAATACAAGGAAGCCAGCGCGCGCATCTTCGGCGCCGTGCGCGAATTGACCCCGCTGGTCCAGACCCTGTCGCTGGACGAGGCCTGGATCGATCTGGCCGGCACCGAGCGCCTCAACGGCGGCCCCCCGGCATTGCAACTGATCCGCCTCCAGAAGCGCATCGAGGCGGAGGTCGGACTGACCGTCTCCATCGGCCTCTCGACCAACCGCTTCCTCGCCAAGGTCGCCTCCGAGCTGGACAAGCCGCGCGGCTTCTCGGTCATCGGATCCGAGGCGCAGGCCCTGCTGGCCCCGAAACCGGTCGGCATCCTGCCCGGCGTCGGCCCGGTGTTCCGCAAGACGCTGCAGAGCGACGGCTACGCCACGGTCGGCGACCTCGCCGCCGCCGACGTCCGCGATCTGGTCAGGCGCTACGGCGAGACCGGCCTGCGCCTGCACGATCTCGCCCACGGCCGCGACGCCCGCGCCGTCCGCCCCGAGCACGAGCGCAAGGGCATGAGCGCCGAGACCACCTTCAACGACGACCTGACCGCCGCCGCCGACCTCGAGGCCGAACTCTGGCCCCTGTGCGAGAAGCTGGCCTCCAAGGCCCGCCGCGACGGCGTCGCCAGCCGCGTCGTCGTGCTCAAGCTGCGCCGCACCGACTTCAGGATCATCACGCGGCGCGTCACCCTGGCCGAACCGGTCCAGACCGCCCGCGCCCTGTTCGCCGCGGGCCGCGCCCTGATGGCCCCCGAACTGGGCCGCCCCTACCGCCTGATCGGCATCGGCATGGGCGACGTCCACGACGCCGTCGATGGCCCCGCCGCCCTGTTCGACTCTCCCGAAACGAAGACCCTGAGGACCGAAACCGCCATCGACCGCCTCCGCGCCAAATTCGGCGCCGGGGCGGTGGTCGCGGGAAGGGCGCTGAAGTCCTGATCCTTCTCCCCTTGGGGGAGAAGGTGCCCCGGAGGGGCGGATGAGGGGTTAGTCGGCTCTGGACCCGCTGCCGGCCAGCCTCCCATCAGACATCCCCCTCATCCGAGCGGCTACGCCGCCCACCTTCTCCCCCGGAGGGGAGAAGGCTGCGTGACGCTGTGCTGACAATCCGCGAATTTATAGTCGGGTTGTGGAGACGTTCCCTCGCCTTTTCCGCCACATGGCCGAATCCAGAATCAATCTTCCATCCGGATAGGCCGGCGGGCGCATACTGCGTCCTTCAGCTCGCCGGTCTTTGACAATCGAACCCCTCCGCGCCGCCCAGGCGCGAAGCCGATCCCCCGACCGCCGATGTAGACCCTGCCGACTCTGCCATACCGTTTTTCCGCGAATGCCGACTCTGCCGACTCTGACACACCGTTTTTTCACCCGGCCCGGGTCCCAACCGCCGCATCGACGCCGCCCTTCCCTCGCGCTAAACCGCCCCCAAATCCCAATCAGGAGCTTCCCATGACCGTCGCCGCCCGCCTCGCCGAACTCGGCATCCAGCTGCCGGAACCCGCCAGCGCGGTGGCCAACTACGTGCCCTTCGTCCAGACCGGAAACCTGCTCCACATCTCCGGCCAGCTGTCCAACAACGCCTCGGGCGGGATCAAGGGCACGGTCGGAGCCGACGTCTCGCCTGAACAGGCGAAGGACGCCGCCCGCCTGTGCGGCGTCAACCTGCTGGCCCAGATGTCGGCGGCCCTTGGGGGCGACCTCGAGCGCGTCGTCCGCGTCGTCAAACTGGGCGGCTTCGTCCAGGCCGCCGGCGACTTCGAGGCCATCCCCGCCGTCATCAACGGCTGCTCCGACCTGATGGTCGAGGCCTTCGGCGACAAGGGCCGCCATGCCCGCTCCGCCGTCGCCTGCCCCGTGCTGCCATTGGGCGTTGCCGTGGAAGTCGACGCCGTGGTGGAGTTCGCCTGACGGAACGCATCCAGGGGCGGCCATGAGTGATC
>JBGTSL010000405.1:0-2046 GCA_041940325.1 Brevundimonas sp. | reverse complement strand
GTTGCCCGCGGCGAGCTCCTCGCGGAAGGCGGCGGCGATGCGGCGGACCCGGATCGGCAGGCGGTTCTCCGGATGCAGGGTCTCGGGCAGGCGGATGGCGGCCCACAGCATGAAGGCGCCGCCGGCGAGGGCGAGGACGCCGAAGATCCACGGCCACGGCGCGACGGTCAGGACCAGCTGGCCCAGCGTGGGCGCGATGATCGGCACGCCGAGGAAGACGAGGAAGCTTAGCGACATGACCCGGGCCATGGTCCGGCCGCTGTAGCGGTCGCGGACGATGGAGACGGCCAGTACGCGCAGGGAGGCGGCGCCGAGGCCCGTGCCGACGCGGGCGGCGATGAGCAGTTCGAAACTGGGGGCGAAGGCGGCGAGGACGCTGAACAGGACGTAGAGCGACAGGCCGATCATCAGGATCGGCTTGCGGCCGTAGCGGTCGGCCAGCGGGCCGTAGACGATCTGGGCCGCGCCGAAGCCGAGCAGATAGGCGGTGATGACCCACTGGCGGCTGTTCTCGTTGGTGACCCGGAGCGCGTCGCCGATGGCGGGCAGGGCCGGCAGCATGGCGTCGATGGCGAGCGCATTGAGCGCCATCATCATGGCGATCAGGGCGACGAACTCGGGGAAGCCGGGGCCCTTGAAGGCGGCGCGGGCGTCAGCGGCGGCGGGGGAGGTCATCGGGGCCAGATGCGGACGCGGGCGGCCCTGCGCAAGCGCGGGGCCTTGAAACGGCGGCGCTGAAACGCGAAGTGAGCGGCCCGACCGAAGGAGCGAACCATGTCCGACTTCCCCGTCACCGTGTTCCACAACCCCGCCTGCGGCACCTCGCGCAATGTGGTGGCCATGGTCGAGGCGGCCGGCTACCGGCCCGAGGTGGTCGAATATCTGAAGGCCGGCTGGGGCGCGGACCAGCTGCGCGACCTGTTCGCCCGGGCCGGGATCACCCCGCGCGAGGCGTTGCGCGAGAGGGGGTCGCCGGCGGCGGAACTGGGGCTGCTTGAGGCCGGGGTCGACGACGAGGCCATCCTGGCGGCCATGGTCGAGCATCCGATCCTGGTCAACCGGCCGATCGTGTCGACGCCGAAGGGCGCGGCCCTGTGCCGGCCGTCGGAGGCGGTCTACGGCCTGCTGGAGCGGACCCCGGAGAGCTTCGTCAAGGAAGACGGGGAGGCGGTGACGCGCTGAACGCGAGGATCAGGCGGGCCTCACATTGGCCAGGTCGGTGAGGATCGGGCAGTCCGGCCGGTCGTCGCCGGCACAGCATTTCGCCAGGCTGCGCAGGGCGTCGGCCATGGCCTTCATCTCGGCGATGCGGGCGTCGAGATCGGCGACGTGTTTCAGGGCGACCGCCTTGACCTCGCGGCTGGGACGGTCGCGGTCGCGCCACAGCGACAGCAGCTGGGTGATTTCGGCGACCGGGAAGCCGAGGTCGCGGGCGCGGCGGATGAACTGCAGTTCGCGCACGTCGCGCTCGCCGAAGTCGCGGTAGTTGCTGTCCGTGCGGTCCGCCGGCCGGATCAGGCCGACGGACTCGTAGTAGCGGATCATCTTGGTCGAGACGCCGGTCGCCCGGGAGGCCTGGCCGATGTTCATGATTGAGCTCCTTCGAAGCGGGTCCTGAAGCCGCGCAGGCGCAGGGCGTTGGCGAGGACGCTGACGCTGGACAGGGCCATGGCGCCGGCGGCCAGCATGGGGGACAGCAGCCAGCCGGTCAGCGGGAAGAGGAGGCCGGCGGCGACCGGGATCAGCACGATATTGTAGCCGAAGGCCCAGACCAGGTTCTGGCGAATGTTGCGCATCGTGGCGCGCGACAGGGCGACGGCGTTGACGGCGCCGCGCAGGTCGACGCCGGTCAGGACGACGTCGGCGCTCTCGATGGCGACGTCCGTGCCGCCGCCGACGGCGAGGCCGACATCGGCGGCGGCCAGGGCGGGGGCGTCATTGACGCCGTCGCCGACGAAGGCCACGCGGCGGCCGCCGGCCCGCAGGGCGCGGATCGCCTCGACCTTGCCGTCGGGCAGGACCTCGGCCCGCACCTCGTCGATGCCG
>JBGTSL010000404.1:0-2050 GCA_041940325.1 Brevundimonas sp. | reverse complement strand
GCGTCGTCGACGGCAGCACATGGTTGGTCAGCCGCTGCAGCATGTCCCCGATATTGACCACCAGGGCGTTCGGCGGCGGGGCGATGTCCAGCCATTGCCCGTCGGCGTCCTTCAGCTGCAGGCCGGCCTCCTCGGCCCCCAGCAGCAGGGTGATGACGTTGATGTCCTCGTGCGCCCCGGCGCGGACGCCCGGCGCATCGGCCGGCACCGGCGGATAGTGCAGCATGCGCAGGATGCTGTTGCCCAGCTGGACCTTGTCCTCGAAGAAGTCGTCGCCGAGCTCGAGGTAGCGGGCGATGGCCCGCAGGATCTTGCGCCCCAGTTCGTCCATGGCCGTGAACATGCCGTACAGGTGCTCGCGGAAGCCCTCGACCTCGGTCGGCCATACATTGTCGCGCATGAATTTCCGATAGGGATGCCCTTCCGGCAGTTCCCGGCCCACGTGCCAGAACTCCTTCAGGTCAACGGTCGCCGCCCCTTTGGCCGCCTCGACTCCGAACGGAGTCAGGCCCCGGGCGCCGCCCGTGCCCGGCTGGTGATAGCGCCGCTTCACGTCCTCGGGCAGGGCGAAGAAGGCCTTGGCGTCGTCGATGGCGGCCCCGATCACGGCCTCGTCCAGCCCATGATCGGCGATCACCGCGAAACCGTAGCGCTTGAACGAGGTTCCGAGCCGGTCGGCGAAAGCCTGGAAATCAGCGTCGTACAGCGTCATCGACACCGGTTCGATGGCGCGGCGGGCGGGGGCGGAGCTCAGGCTGTCGGCCATGGGGACCTCAAATGGAGTTTCGGGCGTTCCCTTACGCCCTGCGAGCCGATCTTGGCAAAGCGAGGGCGCCGGCCGCCGCGCGCGAAATCGCCGCCCGGCGGCCGTTCACCCGCCATACATGCCGGAACCGTGACCGTAAGCCTGCGTTCCGCCGTCAACAGGAACTGGAAGGATCATTCCATCATGCACGCCAAACTTCTCCTCACCGGCATCAGCGTCGCCGCCCTGCTGGGCGCCTGCACCACCACCGATCCGTACAGCTCGCAGCCGCGCCGCAACAATACGGCCACGGGCGCCATCGCCGGCGCCGTGGGCGGAGCGCTGCTCGGCTACCTGACCAACACCTCCAACTCCGAGGAAGGCCGCAAGAACGCCCTGATCGGGGCCGGCATCGGCGCCCTCGGCGGCGCGGCGGTCGGCGCCTACATGGATCGTCAACAGCGCGAGCTGGAGGCCGAATTGTCGGGCTCGGGCGTGGGCGTGGCGCGCCAGGGCGACAATCTGGTCCTGCGAATGCCCTCGGACGTGACCTTCGCGTCCAACCAGTCGTCCATCAACACCGCCTTCTATCCTGTGCTCGACGACGTCGCAGCGGTGCTGAACCGCTACGACCAGTCGATCGTCGACATCATTGGTCACGCCGATTCTGACGGCGCCGAGGACTACAATCTGAACCTGTCGCGTCAGCGGGCCTCGTCGGTGGCGCAGTATCTCGTCAACCGCAATGTGCTGGCCGACCGGCTCTACGTCGACGGTCGCGGCGAGAGCCAGCCGGTGGCGACCAACGCCACGGCCGAGGGCAAGGCGCAGAACCGCCGGGTGGAAATCCTGATCCGCCCGTTCCGCGGCTAACGCGCTCGGCCCGCGAGCCGCTCCGCGGCGAGCGTCGGTGCGTCAAAAACAGGAGGCGGGGCTTCGGCCCCGCCTTTTTTGTCGCCGGACACCGTTCCGTGACTTGCGGCGGCGCGCCGCGGATGCTGGATAACAGACAGGGTTTCCACGGGGAGAAGCGCGTGCGTCCGGACCACGAATTCACCGACGGCGTCAGGCTTGGCGCGATCGCGGTCGTCTCGGCGGTGGTGACGGCGATGCTGGTGATCGGCGTGGGTCGGGCGTTCCTGCCGCAGGCGGAGGTCCAGGCGAGCGACCGGCCCGACCTGGTCCGCGTCTCCCTGCCCTGATCAGCCGCGCCCGATCGAGGTGTAGCGGAAGCCGCGGGCCCGCATGTCTTCCGGCCGGTAGATGTTGCGCAGGTCGACGATGACCGGTTGTTTCACCAGCGAC
>JBGTSL010000403.1:0-2052 GCA_041940325.1 Brevundimonas sp. | reverse complement strand
TACCGCATCAATATTTGGGTGCTTTTGAAGTATTTCTATAATCGACTTGGTTGTCAATGGTTTTAGATAAACATGGTCTGCCATGGCGGGGTCCGTCATAATTGTGGCGGGATTACTGTTTATCAAAATTGTTTCGATACCATCTTCCCGAAGGGAGCGAAGTGCTTGGGAACCAGAATAATCGAACTCACAGGCTTGCCCGATCACGATGGGCCCCGCCCCGATGATCAGGATCGATTTTATGTCGGTGCGCTTCGGCATCTCGTTCAGGCCTTCAGTTCGTCAGCACCGCGCATTCCCAGCCGTCGTAGTCGAGCTGGAAGGCCGCGGCCCAGGATTGCATCATGGATGAGACCGGCGAGAACGAGGCTTCGTCCACCGCCATCGTCGTCTCGAGAATCGTGCAGTCGTCCTGACCCCGGGTCAGGAAGCCGGCCCGCCGGGCGACCTCGTTGAGGTCGTCATGCGCGCCGTCGCCGTAGAAGTAGAACAGGGTGTGGCGCGGCGTAAGGCCGCTGTCGCCATGCTCCGCGAGGGTCGCCCGGATCATGGCGTCACGCTCTTCGTGAGGAATCTCATCTTCAAGCACGGGCGGCCACGTCCTTGCGCGCGCAAGCCCGCCAGCGGCGAATGCCGTGCGGGCCGGTCGGGTTGTCGGTTAAGCGGCCCGTTTAGAGAGGGGGGCGCGGGGGAGCAAGGCGAATTCCGTGACACGGCCGGCAGGCCGCGCGCCCCCTCGGGCCATCAAAGTAAAGCTTCTCTATTGATGGACAGATTATCTGTTACATAACAGAGATATACATTCCGATATAGCAAAGCTGGAACAAACTGCGGCCATTTTTCGATGCCCCATTGTTAATGGTAGGGCGGAATTGCGTCCACGCTGGCCAATTCGCGTACCGGCGGTCTCGCAATGCTTCCCCGGTACATCGCACCAGTGAGAAAAGCATTCATGTCTTCAAGCAAGCGCCTGCGCGAATCGTCCGCCCTGGCAACCGGCGTTATCGCCGCGCTCCTGTTCACCGCCCCTGCCTTCGCCCAGGACGCGCCGCCGCCGCAGGACGCGCAACCGGTCCCGCAGAATGACGGGGATACGCCCGACGATACGGCCCAGGTGGGCGATGTCATCGTCACCGGCTCGCGCATTCCGCAGAACGAGTTCACCAGCCCGTCGCCGATCCAGGTGCTGACCGCCGAACGCGCCGAGCAGCGCGGTCTCAGCGACACCGCCCAGCTGCTGCAGAGCTCGACGGTGGCCGCCGGATCGCCGCAGGTGAACTCGGCCATCTCCAGCGCCTTCGTGACCGACGGCGGTCCGGGCGCCTCGACCATCTCGCTGCGCGGCCTCGGCGCCAACCGGACGCTGGTGCTGCTGAACGGCCGCCGCGCCGGACCGGCGGGCACCCGCGGCGGCGTCTCGGCCTTCGACCTCAACGTCATTCCGCAGTCGGCCATCAGCCGCATCGACGTCCTGAAGGACGGCGCCTCGTCCATCTACGGCTCCGACGCCGTGGCCGGAGTGGTCAACCTGATCACCGAACGCGCCCGCGACGGCGGCGAAATGGCGGCCTTCGCCAGCCTGCCGTTCGAAGAGGGCGGCGAGCAGTACAATCTGTCGGGCGCCTTCGGGAAGACCTTCGATCGCGGCTACATCAACGTCTCCGGCGACTACTACCGCCAGGAGATGCTCCGCGCCGGGGACCGCGACTATCTGGTGTGCCGGAACCAGTATGTGTTCGAGCCGGGCACCCGGAACCGCGCCGACCGGATCGACCCGCGGACGGGCGAGCCGACCTGCAACGACGTGCTCTGGGGTCAGGTCTACGTCTACGGGGCCGGATTCTCGTCGGGCCGCACGGGCCGGTTCCAGTACGACTACGATGGCGATCTCGGCAACTACATCCCGCCGCGACCGGCCGATCCCGCGGTCAGCGCGACCTATCCCGGCGCCCCCGCCGGCTTCTATCTGGTGAACTATGACGCGGCCTCGCGGGCGGTGGTCAACGCCAGCCACCCGTTCGCCCAGGACGAATCGGTCATCCCGGACACCGA
>JBGTSL010000402.1:0-2073 GCA_041940325.1 Brevundimonas sp. | reverse complement strand
TCAAACTTTGCCAGATCAACACAACAAGGATTTGATACGCCAGAGCCGGTTGACACAAGCCGAGCAATTCAAAAGGCAACAACAAAGACATTTGATTCGGCCAAATTACCTCAAGTAAATACAATTTCGTTTGATGAAAGATTTGATACTGCGATTCAAAACAGCCAAGTTCAGTTAAAACCAAGCGAACTAAGACAAAGAGTCGTTAATCCGGTAACGACAGCATCATCAGGTAGGCGCGCGGCGCGGCGCCCTTCCCCCTCCGCCTCCGGCCCCCTAATAAGCCCCCGATGACCGACGTCGCCGTCTCCGCCCCGCCCGCGAAAGCCTCGCCCTTCCACGAGCTGGAAGTGCTGTGGGTGCACCACTGGACCGACCAGCTGTTCAGCTTCCGCATCCGCCGGCCCGAGGACTTCCGCTTCCGCTCCGGCGAATTCGTCATGCTCGGCCTCCCGGGCGAAGACGGCGCCAAGCCGATCCTGCGCGCCTATTCCATCGCCAGCCCCAGCTGGGACGAGGCGCTCGAATTCCTCTCGATCAAGGTCCCCGACGGCCCCCTCACCTCGCGCCTGCAGAAGATCCGGCCCGGCGACACGGTGCTGATGGGCAAGAAGCCGACCGGCACCCTGGTGCTCGACGCCCTGACCGGCGGCGAGCGTCTGTGGCTGATCGGCACCGGCACCGGCCTCGCGCCGTGGCTCAGCGTCGCCCGCGACCCCGAGACCTACAGCCGCTTCGGCCGCGTCATCGTCTGCCACACGGTGCGCAACGTCGCCGACCTCAGCTATCGCGACTTCTTCACCTCGGGCATCCACGACGATCCCCTGATCGGAGACGAGGCGAAGGCCCAGCTGACCTACTATCCGACCGTCACGCGCGAGCCGTTCGAGACCCCGGGCCGGATCACCGATCGCATCCGCTCCGGCGCCCTGTTCAAGGACCTCGGCCTGCCCGAGGGCTTCACCCCCGAACGCGACAGGGTCATGCTGTGCGGCTCGATGGCCATGATCAAGGAGGCCGCCGCACTGCTCGAGACCTTTGGCCTCAAGGAAGGCTCGAACGCCGAACCCGGCGACTATGTGCTGGAGCGCGCCTTTGTCGGTTGATGTGAAAGACGCCCCGACCGCGGTCGCCGTCGACGCCCGGGTCGCGCCGGAGGCCTGCTGCTCGATGGCCGATGTCCGCCACGGCGTCGACGCCCTCGACCGCGCCCTCGTCGTCCTCCTCGCCGAGCGCCAGCGCTACATGGACGCCGCCGCCCGCATCAAGCCGGACCGTTCGGTCGTCCACGACGACGCCCGCATCGAGGATGTGGTGTCAAAGGTGCTCGCCGCCGCCGGCCCCGCCGGCCTGTCGCCGGCCATCGCCGAGCCGGTCTGGCGGACCCTGATCGACCGCTGCATCGCCCACGAGTTCGAGACCTGGGACCGCACGCGGGGCTAACCAGATCCTCCCCATCGGGGGAGCGGGACCATCCGAAGGATGGTGGAGGGGGCAGGTTACCGCCTCAGGCTTCTCAGCATCAGTTCGTGCCGGAAGGCCGCCACATCGGCCAGCGCCGTATCGAGCGCGTCCCGAACCCGGTCCAGCAGCGGCGGCGCCTCGGCCTTCTCCGCCGCCTCGGCCGCCGCACAGGCCTCGGCCACCGCCCCGGCGCCGATCCCCGCCGCCGCGCCCCGCAGGGTGTGCACCGCGTCGCGCCAGCCGTCCTCGCGCACGTCCAGCATCGGCGACCACATCGCCGCCTGCTGGACGAACAGGCCGAGCACCTCCTCGCCGACCCCGTCGTCGCCCCCGGTCATCCGTTCCAGCACGGTGAAATCGACCGCGCCTGACAGGTCCCTCCGCGCCATCGTCCACCCCCGCCGGTCCGCCCGCACGGCCCGTTCTATCAGCCTGGCGCCGCCTGCGACAAACCGAAACGCCGCCCCAAATCCCCTTGCGCGCGAGCGGCTCTGCCATTAGTTACGCCCCTCCCCGGCCCGTCCCGTACTGGAACGCCACGGGGCGGCACGGACCTTGCGGGATCCGGCCCGACGCTTGGTCCGGGTGATTAGCTCAGTTGGTAGAGCA
>JBGTSL010000401.1:0-2077 GCA_041940325.1 Brevundimonas sp. | reverse complement strand
GATTGATGAAACGCCTTTTCACCCTTGTCGCCATCGCCGGCGCAGTCGCCCTGACCGCCTGCGACGAGCCGCGTCCGGCCGAGCCGGAAGTGATGGACGCGCCCATGGAGGAACCGGTCGCGCCGTCCATAGAGGAAGTCCAGGAGCCAGTCGCCGCGCCGAGCGCCACCGACACGCCGCCGGACAACAGCCAGTCGCCTACCGAGAAGCGCTCCTCGGAAGAATCGGTCCAACCGGACAGCGAGACGTTGTTCTACTGAGGCGACCAGCAGGGCGGCGCCTCAAATGCGCCGCCGGCGGATGCGACCCCGCCCACGCCCGCCAATCACAGGCCGTCCGCCCCCCGATGAAGGTTCCGGTTTGAAGTCGAGGCCCGCACTGTTTCTATCCGGCGTGGCCTGTTTCGCGCTTGGCGCTTCGGCGGCCGCGGCCGATCCCCGGGCGGAAATTCGCGGCGAGATGGATGCGGGGCTGCGCGAGCAGTTGCAGCGGGCCATCGGCGAGGTCGACGGTCCCCCGGCCAACCGGTTCGAGGCCCGCAGACGGGCGCGGGGCGCGCTGGAGGCGGCTGAAGCCCTGCTGAGGTCGGAGGGCTACTACCAGCCGATCCTCGACGACGTGGTCGCGGGCGAGGAGACCCCCGTGGCCATCGTCGACGTGACGCCCGGGCCGCGCTTCTCCCTGACCGAACCGGTCGTCAACTGGATCGAGCCGCCGCCGGCCCCGGCCTTGCAGCAGGACGTGCTCGACGATCTTGAGCTCAAAGCCGGCGATCCGGGACGGGCGGTGGACGTCATCGGCGCCGAGGGGCGTATCGTCGCCGGCCTGAACCGACGGGGCCACGCCGACGCCCGCGCCGAGCCGCGGCGCGTGGTGGTCGACCACGCCAGTCTGACCGTGGAGCCGACCTATAACATCAACGCCGGTCCGCTGGTGCGCCTTGACGGCGTCCGGCTGGAGACGCGGGGCCCGACCAACCCGAACTGGGTCGCGGGTCTGGCGCCCTGGTCGGCGGGCGAGGTCTACGATCCCGAGGACGTGGCCGAGCTGGAGCGCCGGCTGCTGGACACCGGCGTATACGACGGCGTCGGGGTGGCTCTCGCCCCCGCCGGCCAGACCCTTCCGAACGGCAACCGGCCGATCGTCGTCACCCTGACAGACCGCCCCCGGCGCATACTGGAGGCCGGGGCCACCTTTTCGACCGCCGAGGGCTCCGGCGTTGACCTGATCTGGACCTGGCACAACCGTTTCGGCCGGGCCGACACCCTGGTCTGGCAGGCGCGCGCGGCGGACGTGGACAGCCGCCTGGGAGTCGATCTCCGTCTGCCGCACTGGCGCCGCCCCGGGCGCACACTGAGGCTGTCGGCGGCGGTTCTCAACGAGGACACGGACGCCTATCGCCGGACCGCCGTCGCCGCGGCCGCCGACCTGCAACAGCGCCTCGGCAAGACGTCGTGGTTCAGCTACGGCGTCGGTCTGGATGCGGGCCGCTACGATGAAAACCGGTTCGACCCGGTCACCCAGGCCCCGGTCAATTTCGAGCGCGACCTGGTCATCCTGACCGGCCGGGGCAGCGCCTATCTCGACTATTCCAACGATCCGCTCGATCCGACCACCGGCTGGCGGCTGACCGCCTCGGCCCAGCCCACCGCGGTGACGGGAGAGGACACGACGATCTTCCTGCGCACTGAGGCGCAGGCGACCGCTTACCTGCCGATCCAGGATAACGCCCGGACCGTCGTGGCGGGCCGGGTGAAGCTGGGCTCGATCCTGGGCGGCGAGGAGCTGACGGTGCCTTCCGACCGCCTGTTCTATTCGGGCGGCGGGGTGATCAATTCCGGCCCCAACGCGTCGAAGCTCCTGATCGACTTCGTGCGCATGACCGGCTTCCCGATCACCTCGACCCTGCTCGGCCTCGGCGCCTATCCGGCGAGCGACCGGCACTTCCTCGGCATGCTCGGCATGCACGGGACCTACGAGGCGAACCTCGCCATGCATGACTGCGACGTGATGGTCGCGGTGGGCGCGCGGTTCGACGACAGGATCACAGGCCGGCTCGACGCCTTCGCGCCGAACT
>JBGTSL010000400.1:0-2088 GCA_041940325.1 Brevundimonas sp. | reverse complement strand
GTTCGAGGCGCGCGCCGCCGATTATGCCCCGGCGGCGGACCGTCTGGCGGAATTGGCCACGGGAGACGACGCCGAGGCCTTCGCCGCCCAGTGGACCGCCGTGCGCGCGACCTGCCAGGCCTGTCACGACGCCTACAAGGCGGGATAGCCGCCCGGGCTGGACGCTGTGCCGGCTATTCGGGGAATTATAGTCGGGTTGGCGCCGGAATTGTCCGCAAAAACAATCGAACTGCTGTTTCTCAAAACTGTTTGTCCGGCTGGGGAAGGACAGGACTTATACTGACGCCTGCGCCTGTTCCGGCGCCGGGTCTTTGACAATCCGTCCTCCGCCGCTCCGCCGCAGGAGCCGCGTCGGTTCCCGGTCGTCGTCGCCGATGTCGACTCTGCCGACTCTGCCCCATCGAATTTTCGCCGGCTCGACCTCGGGGATGTAGACTCTGCCGACTCCGCCACCACGTTTTTTCTCCCGGACCCATCCATGCCTGAGCTTCCCGAGGTCGAGACCGTCCGCCGCGGGCTGCAGCCGGTCCTGGAAGGCGCCCGGCTGACCCGCGTCCGCCAGAACCGGCCTGACCTGCGTTTTCCCTTCCCCGACCGCTTCGCCGACCGGCTCGAGGGCGCGGTCGTCGAACGTATCGACCGCCGCGCCAAATACCTGCTGATGCCGCTGTCGACCGGCGAGACCTGGGTGACCCATCTGGGCATGACCGGCCGCTTCACCCTCGACGGCGAACAGCTGGGAGAGTTCGAGGAGGCCGCCCCCGTCGCCGGCAAGCACGAGCACGTCAGCCTCAGCGCCGTGAACGGCGGGGCGACCACCCGGATCGGCTTCGCCGACGCTCGCCGCTTCGGCTTCATGGGCCTGATCCCCTCGGACGAGGTCGAGGCTCACCCATGGTTCGCCGCCCTCGGCCCCGAACCGCTCGGCAACGCCTTCTCCGGCGCCCACCTTGTCGAGGCCTTCGCCGGCAAGAAGCAGAACATCAAGGTCAGCCTGCTCGACCAGCGCATCGTCGCCGGCCTCGGCAACATCTATGTCTGCGAAGCCCTCTACCGCGCCCGCATCTCGCCTCTCGTGGCGGCCGGCAAGGTGTCGAAGCCGCGTCTCGAGACCCTCGCCGCCATGGTCCGCGACGTCCTCAATGACGCCATCGAGGCCGGCGGCTCGACCCTGCGCGACTTCGCCAACGCCGAGGGCGGCCAGGGCTATTTCCAGCACCGCTTCGACGTCTACGGCCGCGAGGGCAAACCTTGCGCCGGCGACGGCTGCAAGGGCGTGGTCAAGCGCCTCGTCCAGGCCGGCCGCTCCACCTTCTTCTGTCCCGCCTGCCAGAAGCGCTGAGCCATGACCCATCGCATCATCCTGTTCCGCGGCATGAACACCGGCGGCGTCCGCGCCCCGGTCGCCGACCAACGCGCCATGGCCGAGGCCATGGGGCTGAAGAACCCCCGCACCCTCGCGGCCAGCGGAAACCTCGTGGTCGAGAGCGGCAAGGCGACGGCCGCCCTCGAGGCCGAGATCGAGGCCGCAATGGAGAAGACCTTCGGCCTTCGGATCGTCGCCATGGTCCGCACGCCCGAGCAGTGGGCCGGACTGATCGCCGCCAACCCCTTGCCGAAGGAAGCGGCCGTCCATCCGTCGAAAGTCCTGGCCATGGTCATGAAGGACGGGATCAGGCCCGGCGCCCTTGAGGCCTGCCGCGATCTGGCCGAAGGCGGCGAGCGCGTCGAGGCGGTCGACGGCGTGCTGTATTTCTGGTTCCCGAACGGCCAGGGCCAGTCGGCCATCTTCAGGAAGGCCACCCCGCGCCTGCTGGGCATGGGCACCGGCCGCAACTGGAACACGGTGCTGAAGCTGGGCGAAATGGTCGGCCTTTCGCCGGCGTGACCGGATCGGTATGCAGGCCGGACACGAGGAGACCCCCATGGCCGACACCTACGACACCCTGCTGATCGAACGCCACGCCGACGGCTACGCCGTGGTCACCCTGAACCGGCCCGAGGCGCTGAACGCCCTCAACTCGGCCCTGTTCAAGGATCTGGCCGACTTCCTCGACGCTGTCGAACACGACGACAGCGTCCGCTGCC
>JBGTSL010000399.1:0-2089 GCA_041940325.1 Brevundimonas sp. | reverse complement strand
GGTCTTCGCCGTGCCCCGCCTGCTCGAACGCCACGGCCTGACCGTCGACGACATCGGCATCTGGGAGCTGAACGAAGCCTTTGCCGTGCAGGTCATCTACTGCCGCGACCGCCTCGGCATTCCCGACGACCGGCTGAATGTCTCCGGCGGCGCCATCTCGATCGGCCACCCCTACGGCATGTCGGGGGCCCGCATGACCGGACATATCCTGATCGAGGGCAAGCGGCGCGGCGCGAAATACGGCGTCGTCACCATGTGCGTCGGCGGCGGAATGGGCGCGGCCGGACTGATCGAGATCTACTGAGGCCGGGGCGGCGGCGGTCCGTCGCAGCCGCGCGCCCGCCATTCCGCCTCCTTCGCCGCCTGCCAGCGGGCCCGCAGCACCGCGGGCCGCGCCGGATAGCGGTCCTCCAGAAACTCCGCCTCGACCACCCGGTCGGTGCGGAAGGTGCGGAAGTCGCCGCGCATCTCGCACCAGCCGACCAGCAGCCGGGTCGTCTCGCGGTAGCCGATCAGGAAGGGCCAGAGGGTGCGCCGGGTTTCGCGCTCCTGCTCATCCCGGTACTGCAGCCTCAGCTTCCGGCCGGCGTGGATCCACGCCCGCAGCCGCGCCATGTCCAGGACGTCGTCCTTGCGCGGCTCCCAGACCGGCGGACTGGCCACGGCCGGCTCCAGCACCACGGGCCGAAGCCGCTCCGGCACGGTGGCGGCGATCTTGGCGACCAGATCCCGCGCCGCGCGGGCAAGGGCGGGGTCCCCCCGCCCGGCCACCCATTGCGCGCCCAGCACCGCCGCCTCGATCTCGTCCGAGGTCAGCATCAGCGGCGGCAGGTCGAAGCCGCCCTCCAGCACATATCCCAGTCCCGCCTCGCCCCGGATCGGCACCCGCTGGCCCATCAGGGTCGCGATGTCGCGGTAGATGGTGCGTTTCGAGGTCTCCAGCTCCGCCGCCATGGCGTCGGCCGTCAGCGGCTTCGAAGAGCGACGCAGCACCTGGATGATCTGGAACAGCCGGTCCGCGCGTCTCATTCCGCCAGTCTCGTCTACGTCTGCTGACAGCATGCTGGCAGCAGGCTGGCAGTAGTCAATCCGGACAGGCGGCGAGGGGCCGCCGGCGCCCAAGCAGCGAGCGACCGCGTCGCGAGCGATAGCGCCACAAAGGAGGCCTTCGATGCTGACCCTGTTTCACGCTCCGTGGTCGCGATCCTCGCGGCTGGTCTGGCTGCTCGAGGAGATCGGGACGGCCTACGAGATCTGCTACTGCGACATCGCCCGCATGGACGGATCCGGCGCCCGCGATCCGCGCAATCCGCATCCCGACGGCAAGGTCCCGGCCCTGCTTCACGGCGATGCGCTGGTGACCGAGTCCGCCGCGGTGGCCCTCTATCTGACCGACCTGTTTCCCGACGCCGGTCTGGGAGCCCCCGTCGGCTCGCCGGAGCGGGGCGCCTATCTGACATGGCTGGCGTGGACGGCGGGCGAGATGGAGCCGGCTTTCTGGGCCATGATCAGCGGCGCCACCGACAGCGATCCAAAGGCCCAGGCCCGCTACGACGCCGTCATCGCCCGCCTGTTCGATGCGCTGGAGCGGGGGCCGTACCTGATGGGACAGCGGTTCACCGCCGTCGACGTCATGGTTGGAAGCGCCTTGGCGTGGGGCCGGGAATTCTCGCCGCCGAGCGCCGCGCTGGACGCCTACATCGAGCGGGTGCTCGACCGACCGGCCAATGCTTTCGCCACGGCGAAGGACGGAACCCCGCCGGTGCTGGCCCAGGTCGCCTGAGGGCGGTTCAGCCGGCGCCGGCGGTGGCCCCGGCGGGCTTCACCACCGCCGTCAGGGAAGCCACGAAGTCGTCGCGCCAGATGCCGACGTCCGTGTCGCGCACCACCTGCATCAGGCACTCCCACTTCCGCTTGCGCTCGGACAGCGGCATGGTCAGGGCCCGCTTGATGGCGTCGGACAGCTCCTCGCGGCTGAACGGATTGACCAGCAGGGCCTCGCCCATCTGCTCGGCGGCCCCGGCGAAGCGCGACAGCACCAGCACGCCGGGATCGTCCGGGTTCTGGGCGGCGATATATTCCTTGGCCA
>JBGTSL010000398.1:0-2091 GCA_041940325.1 Brevundimonas sp. | reverse complement strand
CAAGTCGACGGTGGCCGCCAACCTCGCCGCCGCGCTCGCCGCCCGCGGTCTGTCGGTCGGCGTCCTCGACGCCGACATCTACGGCCCCTCGATGCCGACCATGCTCGGCGTCTCGGGCAAGCCGGAATACCGCGACGGGGCCATGGAGCCCCATCTCGCGCACGGGCTGAAGATCATGTCCGTCGGCCTGCTGACCGGGGCCAATGACGCCATGGTCTGGCGCGGGCCCATGGCCTCCCAGGCGATCACCCAGATGCTGACCCAGACCCGCTGGGGCGTGGAGGACCAGCCTCTCGACGTCCTCGTCGTCGACCTTCCGCCCGGCACCGGCGACGTCCAGCTGACCCTGATCCAGAAGACCCCGCTGGACGGCGCCGTCATCGTCTCGACGCCGCAGGAGGTGGCCCTCGCCGACGCCCGTCGCGCCCACGCCCTGTTCCGGAAGGTGAATGTGCCTACCCTCGGCCTGATCGAGAACATGTCCGGCGACGTCTTCGGCCGCGGCGGCGCCGGGGCCGAGGCGGAACGGCTCGGCGTCCCCTTCCTCGGCGACCTGCCCCTCGACGCCGCCCTGCGCGAGGCGGGCGACGCCGGGAAACCGCTGGTCGCCTCCGATCCCGACGGCCCCACGGCGCGCCGCTTCGCCGTCGTCGCGGCCCGCGTCGCGGACGTCCTCGGCGTCTGAGCCCTACGCCGGCTCGACCACCACCGCCGTGCCGTAGGCCAGCACCTCGGTGACGCCCTCCATGATCTCGTTGGCCTCGTAGCGCATGCCGATCACGGCGTTGGCCCCCATCTCCCGGGCATGGGCGATCAGCTCCTCATAGGCCTCGGCCCGCGAGGCTTCGGCCAGCTTCACATAGGCGCCGACCCGGCCGCCGAGCATCGACTGCAGCCCGCCGATGGCGTCCGAGATGACGTTCCTCGACCGCACGGTGATGCCGCGCACCAGCCCCAGCGTCTTCACCACCCGGTGCCCGGGCAGGTCGTTGGTGGTCACGATCAGCATGGTCATGTCCTCTCCAGCACCCGGAAGACGAAGTCGTGGTCGTCCTTCTCCCCGGCCGGGTGCGCCTCGGAGGATACCTCCTTCCACGCCCCCTCGTCGAACGCCGGGAACAGCACGTCACCCTCGACCTCGGCCTCGACCTCGGTGACATACAGCCGCTTCGCCCGCGGCAGGGCGGCCTCGAACAGGCCCGCGCCGCCGATGACGCAGATCTCGTCGACCCTGTCGTCCTGGGCCTGTTCGCGGGCGATCTCGATGGCCTCGTCCAGCGTCCGGCAGACCAGCGCCCCCTTCGCCTGCCCGTCCTCGCCCCAGCCCTCGTCCCGGGTCAGCACCACGTTCAGCCGCCCGGGCAGGGGCCGCAGCGGCAGGCTCTCCCAGGTCTTGCGGCCCATGATGCAGGGCTTGCCGATGGTGATGGCCTTGAACCGCTGCAGGTCGCTGCGCAGCCGCCACGGCAGGTCGCCGTCGCGTCCGATCACCCCGTTCCGGGCCCGGGCGACGACGAGGGCGATGTGGGGCAGGGCGTTCACGCCTTTTCCTCCAGCCAGTGCAGCCATTTCCGCCGCATCGCCGCCTCGAGGTCGATCCCCGCCCGGTCGCAATAGATCAGCAGCATGCCCATCACGTCCGCCGCCTCGTCGCCCAGCTTGCCGGCGTCGGCCGTCCCCCGCGCCCGCCCGCTCATGCGCAGATGCTCGGCCGTCAACTCGCCCAGCTCCTCCTGCAGCTTCAGCAGGGCCCAGTCGCCGGAGCGTTCGATGCCGTGTTCGGCCGCATAGATGTCGGAGATGCGCAGGACGTCGGCCTGCAGGGCCTTCAGGTCCATGACGTCAAACCGCCACCGGCGCCTTGATATGCGGCCACGGCGCGTAGCCTTCCAGCACGAAGTCCTCCAGCCGGTAGGCGAACAGGTCGTCCTTCGCCGCGATGGTCATCGTCGGCAGCGGCAGCGGCTCGCGGCTCAGCTGCAGCTCCGCCTGTTCCACATGGTTCAGATACAGATGCGCGTCGCCGAAGGTGTGCACGAATTCGCCCGGCTTCAGGCCGCACACCTGCGCCGCCATCATGGTCAGCAGGGC
>JBGTSL010000397.1:0-2107 GCA_041940325.1 Brevundimonas sp. | reverse complement strand
GACCCGGCGGTGACCAAGATCTTCCACTTCGGGCGCTTCGACATCGCCATGTTCTGGCTGCACCTGGGCGTGGTGACCGCGCCGGTCTACTGCACCAAGATCGCCTCGAAGCTGGCCCGCACCTATACCGACCGCCACGGCCTCAAGGACGTGGTCCGCGAACTGGCCGGCGTCGACCTGTCCAAGGCCCAGCAGAGCTCGGACTGGGGCGCCGCCGAGCTCAGCCCCGCCCAGCTGGAATACGCCGCCTCCGACGTCCTCTATCTGCACGCCGTCAAGGCGCGGCTGGACGAGATGCTGGCGCGCGAGGGCCGCACCGACCTGGCCCGCAAATGCTTCGATTTCCTGCCGACCCGGTCCGCCCTCGACCTCGCCGGCTGGGACGAGATGGACATCTTCGCGCACAGCTGATGACAGACCCCGCCGACACGCGCGACCAGGCGGACGAGGCCCGCATCGCCGCCACGGCGCAGGCCTTCCGTGCCCGCTCCCGCCGCGTGCATCTGCTGCGCCGCATCCTGCCGATCGCCATCGTCGTGCTGGCCGGGGGGACGATCAGCTGGATCGTGCTGCGCAGCGTGATCTCCGACGTCGAGCGCAAGGCCGGCGCCTCGCGCGAGGTCACCCTCGAGAAGTCCCGCTTTCTTGGCCAGGACGCCCAGGGCCGCAGCTTCGTCGTCGGCTTCGAGCGCGCCGTCCGTGACGCCGACACCGGCCGGTTCCGCCTCGTCGGCCCGGCCCTGCGGCTCAATCTCGGCGGCCGCAAGGTCACCACCCTGACCGCCGACGGGGGCGTCTACGACGAGGCGGCGAAGACCGTCACCATCGGCCCCAATGTGCGGATTTCCGACGGCGGCTCCGGCTTCACCCTCGTCACCCCCGAGGCGGTGGTCGACACGGAGACCGGCATCGTCACCGGCTCGAAGGGCGTTCAGGGCTCCGGCCCCCTTGGAACCGTCAACGCTTCGTCCTATGCCATTCATGAACAGGGCGAACGGGTCGTGTTCAGCGGCTCGGGCGATAACAAGGTGCGCGGGACCATCAACCCCGCGAGGTCGGACAGATGAGCATGACCAGAACCCTGACCACGGCGGCGATCGCCCTGGCCCTCGCGGCCCTGCCCACCGTGGGTGGAACCCAGAGCTTCCAGGGCGGTCAGCCGATCATGTGGGGCGCCGACGAGGGCTCGGTCACGCCGACCGCCATTTCGCTGCGCGGGCGCGCCGAACTCACCCAGGGCGAGAACCGCATTCGCGCAGACCGGATCGAAGGCTCGATCAGCAACGGCGACCTGACCCGCGTCGAGGCGACCGGCGGCGTCTATTTCGTCACGCCCGAACAGACCATCCGCGGCGACCGCGCCGTCTACACCCCGGCCAACGACACCATCGTGCTGAGCGGCGACGTCATACTGACCCAGGGCGAGAACGTCATGACCGGCGGCCGGCTGACCTACAATACCCGCACCGAGGCGGCCGAGATGGACGGCGGCGGCCAGAACGGCCGCGTCCAGGGCGTCTTCTATCCCGAACGCAGCGGGAACTGAGCCCCGGCTCGGCCTGATCAGTGGCGCGCAAGGAACTCTCAGCCCTCAACGTCCATGACGCCGCCCCGCCGGAGGCCGCGGCCGAAGCCCCGCATCCGACCGGCCTTCGCGTCGAGCACATCGCCCGCTCGTTCGGCCAGCGGCAGGTGGTGCGCGACGTCTCCCTGCACGTCGAGCGCGGCCAGGTCGCTGACCGGCACCGGATAGCCGTGGGCATCGGGATCGCGCAGGCATTGGGCGGCCACGCGCAGGCACTGGGCAAGCCGGTCGCAGGCCAGGCGGCGCGGCGCGGCGTAGACCGATTTGCCGGTGTAGTTCAGGCCTGCAGCTTGCAGGCCTTTTTCGATGCCGGCCAGGAACGCGTCGCCCAGGGTCGCAAGGGCCTTGGGTGGCAGCTCTTCGGTGCCCAGTTCTACCAGGAAATCTTGAGCACTCATTGTGCAGCCTCCAGCTTAGCCAACACTTCGTCACGCAGTTCGGGGGTCGCCATCGGGAAGCCCATGCGCGCACGGGCCTGCAGGTAGCTTTGCGCCACGTCGCGGGCCAGGGTGCGCACCCGCA
>JBGTSL010000396.1:0-2134 GCA_041940325.1 Brevundimonas sp. | reverse complement strand
GCGCACCGATCCGGAAGCGCCCAAGCATCTGGGCATTTCCTTCGTGCTGTTCGACATGGCCACGCCGGGGGTGTCGACGCGGCCGATCACCCTGATCAGCGGCAAGAGCCCGTTCTGCGAGACCTTCTTCGACGATGTGCGGGTCGAGAAGGCCAATCTGGTCGGGACGCTGAACCGCGGCTGGGACGTGGCCAAGGCGCTTCTGGCGCACGAGCGGACCATGATCGGAGCCATGGGCGAGATCGCCGGAGGGCGGCCGGTGGGACAGGTGGCGAGCGGATCGATCGGGCTGGACGACGACGGGCGGTTGGACGAGCCGATGCTCCGGGCCCGGATCGCCGAGCTGGAGGTCGACGCGGCGGCGTTCAAACTGGCGCTGGAGCGGACCGGCGACCTGGCCAAGGCGGGGCAGGCCCACCCGGCCATCGCCTCGATGCTGAAATACTATGGCTCGGAGCTGAACAAGCGGCGTCACGAGCTGCTGATGGCGGCCGGCGGGTCAGACGCGCTGGAGTGGGAGGGCGAGCGCTCGCGCGACGGGGCCATGGCCCGCGACTGGCTGCGCACCAAGGCCAACTCCATCGAGGGCGGGACCAGCGAGATCCAGCTGAACATCATCGCCAAACATTTGCTGCAGCTTCCCGGGGCGTAGGCCTCACCCCCACCGTCACTCTCGGGCTTGACCCGAGGGTCAGACGGAGCGGCGGGCGCAGTGGTCGCAGGACGAACACCCTGCGACGGACAATCTGATCCTCGGGTCAAGCCCGAGGATGACGAAGGAAAGAGAAGAGCGGATGCCGCTGATCCTGACCGAAGAACAGACCATGCTGAAGGAGGCCGCCGACGGCTTCCTGAGCGAGAAGGCGCCGATCGCGCATCTGAGGACGCTGCGCGACAGCCGCGATCCGGATGGGCTGTCGCGCGACCTGTGGCGGGCCTTCGGGGAGATGGGCTTCGCGGGCGTCGTCATCCCCGAAGAATACGGCGGCTCGGGCCTCGGCGCGGTCGAGGCCGGGGTGGTGGCCGAGGCGCTGGGGCGGACGCTGACGCCGTCGCCGTTCATGGGCTCGAGTGTGCTGGCGGTGACGGTGCTGAAGGGCGGATCGGACGAGCAGCAGGCGGCGTGGCTGCCGAAGATCGCGGCCGGCGAGGCGATCGTGTCTCTGGCCGTGGACGAGCGGCCCAAGCACGCGCCGGCGCGGATGACGACCCTGGCCGAGCGGTCGGGCAACGGGTTCCGGCTGAACGGGGCCAAGGGGTTGGTGCTGGACGGCCATGTCGCGGACGCCCTGATCGTGGCCGCGAAGACGGACGAGGGGATCGGCCTGTTCCTGATCGATCCGTCCACGGACGGCATCACGGTCGAGCGGACGGTGATGGTCGACGCGCACAATGCGGCGCGGGTGACGCTGACCGACGTCGAGGTCGACGCGGATGCGCTGATCGGTTCGGTGGAGGGCGGGGAGGCGCTGCTGGAAGGGGCGCTGAACCTCGGCCGGGCCTGCGCGGCGGCGTCGCTGACGGGGGCGGGGGATCAGGCCTTCCAGACGACGCTGGAATACCTGCGGACGCGGAAACAGTTCGGCAAGCTGATCGGCGAGTTCCAGGCGCTGCAGCATCGGGCGGCGCACCTGTTCAGCGAGATCGAGATCGCCCGGGCGGCGGTGATGGGGGCGCTGCAGGCGCTGGACGCGGGCCGGGAGAGCGCGCCGCTGGCCGTGTCGGTGGCCAAGGCCAAGGCCGGACGCGTCGCCGAACTGGCGGTGCAGGAGGCGGTGCAGATGCACGGCGGCGTCGGCATGACCGACGAGTTCGACGTCGGCCTGTTCATGAAGCGGGTGCGGGTGTTGAACGAGCTGCTGGGCGACGCCGGCTTCCATCAGGAGCGGATGGCAAGAAGTCAGGGGTTCTGATCTTCCTCCGGTATTTCCCCGGGGTGGCGAGGCGGGACAGCGAACGCTAAACGTCGGACAGGGAGACAACGCCTATGACGACGCGAGCCAACGCGCCTGCCTATATGCCGGGCTTCGGCAATCATTTCTCGACCGAGGCCGTGGCCGGAGCCCTGCCGGAGGGACGCAATTCGCCGCAGCGGGCGCCGATGGGGCTGTATGCGGAGCAGCTGTCGGGGACG
>JBGTSL010000395.1:0-2141 GCA_041940325.1 Brevundimonas sp. | reverse complement strand
ATTGGTCATCAGCACATCGGCGGCGCGGAAACGGTAGCCCGGCGTGATGAAGATGGCCGTATCGCCGTGGAAGGGCTGGACCACGCCGTCCTCCATCGTGGCGCTTTCCAGCAGACGCAGGGAGGTGGTTCCCACGCAGACGATCCGCCCCCCGGCGGTGCGGACGGCGTTGAGGGCGGCGGCGGTTTCGGCGGACACCTCGCCCCATTCGCTGTGCATCTTATGGTCTGCGGTATCCTCGGCCTTGACCGGCAGGAAGGTGCCGGCTCCGACATGCAGGGTCACGGCGTGGGTCGAGACGTCCTTCGCCTCGATCGCCGCCATCAGGGCGGGGGTGAAATGCAGCCCCGCGGTCGGCGCGGCGACCGAGCCGTCCCAATGGGCGAACATCGTCTGGTAATCGGACCGGTCGCGGTCGTCCTCTGCCCGCTTGGCGGCGATGTAGGGGGGCAGGGGCATGACCCCGACGTCACGGATGGCTTCGTCAAGGAACGGCCCCGACAGGTCGAAACGGAGCGTCACCAGCCCGTCCTCGCCCTTGGCCTCCACCGTGGCGTCCAGACGGCCCAGCAGGCAGGCGCCGTCCGTCTCCGCCCCGAACCGCACCCGGTCTCCGACCTTGATCCGCTTGCCCGGCTTCATGAAGGCCGACCAGACGTCCGGGGCGTCGCGATGATGCAGGGTCGCCTCGACCTCGACGGACAGGGTCTCGCCCTGCGCCCCGACCCGCTCGCGTACGCCCGACAGCCGCGCCGGGATCACCCGCGTGTCGTTGAACACCAGGGCGTCGCCGGGACGCAGGAAGTCCGGCAGGTCGCGGACGATCCGGTCTTCCAGCCTGCCCCCCCGCACCACCAGCAGGCGCGCGGAATCCCGCGGCTCCGCGGGGCGCAGGGCGATCCGGTCTTCCGGCAGGTCGAAGTCGAAATCGGCGGTCTTCATCAGGCGGCGCAAAGGCCATGGGGATCGGGCGGGGTCAAGGCGGCCCGGCTCCGATGAACCGGAACCTCGGCCAGCGGTTCAGCCCCTATGAAAGCTCCCGGCCTCCTTCCCTCCGCCCTGATCGGCGCCGTCGCCAGCGCCCGCTCGATGACGCCGATGGCTGCGTTGGCCGGCGCGCATCTGGCCCACCGCCGAACCCCCGGCAAGCTGCGCCTGCTGACCCATCCGCTGTTCACTGCGGGCGCGCTGGCCATGGGCGTGGGCGAGCTGTTCGGCGACAAGATGAAGTCGGCGCCCGACCGCACCGACTTCCTCGGCCTGCTGGCGCGGATCATGAGCGCGGGCATCGCCGGATCGGCCCTCGCGCCGCGTGGCCGCGGGCGGACCGGCGGACTGATCGCCGTCGCCACCGCCGTGCCGCTGGCCTATGTGACGCTGGCCGGGCGCAAGCGGGCCATGCGTCGGCTCGGCCAGACCCGGAGCGGTCTGATCGAGGACGCCCTGATCGTGGCGGCCGGTCTGGCTGTGGTGGCCGGGACGGTGCGGCGCTGATCGCGCCAGGGCTGGTCTGTCGCCCGTCAAGCTTTCATAGTGCCGGAATGACGGGCAACTGGCGGCTTTGCGCCGTGCGCGCCGCGCACACGCTGATCTATCTGGTGATGGCGTCGGCGACCCTGCTGGTGCTCTTCGCCGGTCTGACCGGCGCGAGCGGACGCTGGCTCCATGTTGCGATCGCCCTGGTGCTGCTCGAGGCCGCGGTCTTCATCGGGTTCGGGATGAAATGCCCGTTGACGGCGGTGGCGGTGCGCTATGGCGCGACCCACGACGGCCCGTGGGACACCTTCTTTCCGGAGCGCTGCACCCGTCATACCCTGACCGTCTTCGGACCGATGATGCGCGTCGGAGTCGGCCTGTTGCTGATCCGCTGGTTTATCGCCGGACGTTGACCCACGGCCCCCGAGGCGTCAAAGCCCCATCCATGCTGCAGAACCTCGAAACCCTCGCGCGCGACGCCCGGTCGTGGCCGTTCGAACAGGCCCGCAATCTTCTGAACCATGTTCTGAAGAAGCGGCTGTCGGACGCCGACCGCAACGCCGCCAGGCTGCTGATCGACGCCGGCAAGGCGGACGAGGCGCTCGCGACCTTCGAGGCCCTGCAGCGGCCGGTGATCCTCGAGACCGGCTACGGCCCGTCCGGCC
>JBGTSL010000394.1:0-2145 GCA_041940325.1 Brevundimonas sp. | reverse complement strand
GTGCGACGGCATGGAGGTGACGCAGTTTACCTATTTCCAGGGCGTCGGCGGGATCGAGGTCGATGTGGTTTCGGGCGAGCTGACCTATGGGCTGGAGCGTCTGGCCATGTATGTGCAGGGCGTCGATAATGTTTACGACCTTCGCTTCAACAAGGACGGCCTGACCTATGGCGAGGTCTTCCTCGAGAACGAGCGCCAGCAGTCCGAGGCCAATTTCCACGGCTATGATGTCGACGGCCTGAAGCGCCGCTTCGAGGACATGGTGGCCGAGGTCGAGCGCTTCCTCGCCATGAAGGGCCCGCAGGGTCAGGCGCTGGTCCTGCCGGCCTACGACCAGGTGCTGAAGGCTTCGCACCTGTTCAATCTGATGGACGCCCGCGGCGCCATCGCCGTCGCCGAACGCCAGAGCTACATCGGGCGGATCAGGGATCTGTGTAAGGCGTGCGCGACGGAGTGGGTCGAGCAGGAAAGGGCGCGGGCGTGAGCGATGACCGCGTCGTCTCGTTGAAGACCCGCCGGTCCGGGCCGGGGCCGGCGCTGGGCGGCTGCCTGGTCTTCCCCAACGATCAGCTGCGCATGCCCATGGGCCGGGACCGGCACGCGCCGGCGTGGACGACGATCGATCCGGTCGAGATCCAGATCGAGGGCCGCCCCCACCCGACGCCGGTGCACGCCACCTTCGGGATGGTCGATCATTCGCCCGAGGGAACCAGCGGCTACGTCGCCGAGACCGAATACGGCATCACCGCCGAGCTCTATTTCGAGCGGGACATGTTTCTCGCCTTCCAGTCGGCCGCCATGTCGGCCGCGCCCCTGACTCTTTTCGTAACCTTCGGCGCCCGCGAAGGCGCGCCGCCCATCCTGATGCTCGCCATCGAGCGCCGGACCGCCTGATGCCACAGCTCCTTCTCGAACTGTTCTCGGAAGAGATCCCCGCCCGCATGCAGCCGGGCGCCGCGCGCGATCTCGAGCGCATGGCCGCGGACCGGCTGAAGGCGGCCGGCCTGACGTATGACGCCCTGACGACCTTCGCCGGGCCGCGTCGCCTGACCCTGGTGGTCGAGGGCCTGCCCGCCGCCACGCCCGACCGCGAGGAAGAGCTCAAGGGGCCGAAGACCTCGGCCCCCGAACAGGCGCTGGACGGCTTCCTGCGCAAGACCGGCCTGACCCGCGACCAGCTGGTCGAGCGCGACGGCGTGCTGTTCGCCGTGATCAGCCAGAAGGGCCGGGCCACCGCCGAGCTGATCCCCGACATGGTCGACGGGATCGTGCGCAGCTTCCCGTGGCCCAAGTCGATGCGCTGGGGCTCGGGCGCCCTGCGCTGGGTGCGCCCGCTGAAGCGGATCGTGGCCCTGTTCGACGGCCATGTGGTCCCGTTCGACATCGACGGGGTAGCCGCGGGCGACGTCACCGAAGGCCATCGCTTCCTCGGCTCCGGCAAGCCCTTCGCCGTCCGCGACTTCGCCGACTACCGCAGGAAGCTCGAGGACCACCACGTCCTGCTCGACGTCGCCGACCGCAAGCTGCGCATCCTCGAGGCGGCGCAGAAGGTCTGCAGCGACCGCGGCCTCGCCCTCGTCGACGACGACGGCCTGCTCGACGAGGTCGCCGGCCTGGCCGAATGGCCGACGCCGATCCTCGGCGACATGGACCCGCAGTTCCTCGACCTGCCTCCGGAGGTGGTGCAGCTGTCGATGAAGGTGCACCAGAAATATTTCGCCGTCCGCGACCCGGCCACGCACCGGCTGGCCCCGCATTTCGTCGTCGTCGCCAATGTCGAGGCCTCCGACGGCGGCAAGGCCCTCGCCGCCGGCAACAGCCGCGTCCTCTCCGCCCGCCTGAACGACGCCCGCTTCTTCTGGGACGAGGACCTCAAGACCGGCTTCGCCGCCTGGAACGACAAGCTGAAGGGCGTCACCTTCCACGCCAGACTGGGCACCTTGGCGGAGCGCGTCGAGCGCATCGCCGCCCTCGCCCGCGAGATCGCCCCCCTGGTCGGCGCCGACCCGGATCAGGCCGAACAGGCCGCGCGTCTGGCCAAGGTCGACCTGGCCTCGGGCATGGTCGGCGAATTCCCCGAGTGGCAGGGGGAGATGCGGGGATATGACGCCCGCGCCATGCCCCCCTCGAACCCGGCGGCGCCGG
>JBGTSL010000393.1:0-2146 GCA_041940325.1 Brevundimonas sp. | reverse complement strand
CCCTTGCGGCCGATGGCGAGACTGAGCTTCTCGTCGCGCGAGCCTACGCGCCGCCGAACACGGTTCAAGTTACGGCTCTGTCACGAAAAAACCGCTTTACATGACGGCCCGATGACCCCATATCGCGCGCTCCGGCGGACCCCGTGGTCTAACCGTTAAGCGCTGCTAACGCCGGTCTGGGTTTCACAATTTGCAGGGGGTTACGTGAATTGCGCACGTACCAGTTTCCCCTGGACCTGGTCCGTGAGCGGTCCCCTGAGCGTCCCGTCGCCCTCGTGCGGCCGCGTTCGGTTTCCGTAGCGGCGCGCTGGTTCCAGGAAAATCTAAAGGCTGACGTCTTCTATGCGGTGAAGGCCAACCCTTCGCGCTGGGTGATCGAGGCCCTGAAGGACGCCGGCGTCCGCGGGTACGACGCCGCCTCGATCGCCGAGATCGAGCTGGTGCGTTCGGTCGATCCCGACGCCCGCATCGCCTTCATGCACCCGGTGAAGAGCCGGGCGGCGATCACCCGCGCCTATTTCGACCATGGCGTCCGCACCTTCTCGCTCGACTGCCAGGAAGAGCTGGCCAAGATCATCGACGCCACCGGCGGCGCGTCCGACCTGAACCTGGTCGTGCGCATGGCGGTCTCGGCCGACGGCGCGGCCTACTCCCTGTCGGGCAAGTTCGGCGTCTCGCCGGATCAGGCCCCCGCCCTGCTGCTGGCCACCCGCCAGGCGGTCAGGGACGGGCTGATGGGCGTGTCCTTCCACGTCGGCTCGCAGTGCATGCGGCCGTCGGCCTATGAGGCCGCCATGGCCCAGGTCGGCCGCGCCATCGCCCGCGCCGGCGTCATCGTCGACATCGTCGACGTCGGCGGCGGCTTCCCCTCGGTCTATCCGGGCATGGTCCCGCCGGACATGAGCGAATACGCCGACGCGATCCACCGCGGCTTCGCCGAGATGCCGGTCACCCACACCACCGAACTGTGGTGCGAGCCGGGACGCGCCCTGGTGGCGGAGTCGTCGTCGGTGCTGTGCCGGGTCGACCTGCGCAAGGGCGACGCCCTGTATCTGAACGACGGATCGTACGGCTCGCTGTTCGACGCGACCCACTCGCGCTGGCCCTTCCCGACCAAGCTGGTCCGGGATGGCGCGAGCTCGGGCGAGCTGAAGCCGTTCCGCTTCTACGGCCCGACCTGCGACTCCATCGACCACATGCCGGGCCCGTTCTGGCTGCCAGCCGATGTGCAGGAAGGCGACTTCATCGAGATCGGCATGCTCGGCGCCTATGGCGTAGCGATGTCGACCGGCTTCAACGGCTATGGCGAGCACGAACTGGCCGTGGTCGAGGACGCCCCGATGGCCTCGCTCTACGGCCTCGCCCCCCGCTCGATCCCGACGGTTCGCACCTCGGCGGAAGAGCAGGCCCGCAAGGTGGTTCGTCTGAGCCGCCCCAAGGGCAAGGCCGGCCAGCGGAAGAAGTCGCGGCGCTAAACCGTCGCTTTCGCGTTGTAACCAGCAGCGGCCCGTCGCTCCGTCCGGGCCGCTGTACCTTTTGACGACGGGCGCTCAAACCAAAGGGAAACCCTTGCAATGAACGCTCCTGTTCAGTCGAACCAGAAAGCCCAGCTGCTCCAGAACACCGTCGAACACGTCGACATCACCAGCTTCGACGCCCGGCCGATCATCGACAGCATGCGCAAGATGTCGTTCTCGAGCCGCGACACGGCCCGGGCCGCCGACATCTTCAACATGGCGCTGGAGGACAAGGACTGCTCGCCGTGGCTGATCCTCGCCGGCTCGACCTCGGCCGGCGGCTGCATGCACGTGTACCGCGACATGGTGAAGTTCGGCATGATCGACGCCGTGGTCGCCACCGGCGCCTCGATCGTCGACATGGACTTCTTCGAGGCCCTTGGCTTCAAGCACTACCAGGCCGCGGGCGAGGTGGACGACAACGTCCTGCGCGACAACTACATCGACCGGATCTACGACACATATATCGACGAGGAAGAGCTCCAGGCGTGCGATCACACCATCCTGGAGATCGCCAACCGGCTGGAGCCGCGCGGCTATTCCTCGCGCGAGTTCATCTGGGAGATGGGCAAGTGGCTCTCCGAGGGTAACGCCAAAAAGCCCGGCAGCCTGATCCAGACCGCCTATGA
>JBGTSL010000392.1:0-2149 GCA_041940325.1 Brevundimonas sp. | reverse complement strand
GTCTCGGCCATCGGCGGCAACGCCGGCACCCAGGCCATGTCGGTCACCGTGCGCGCGCTGGCGACCCGGGAGCTGAACAGCTCCAATGCGCCGCGCACTTTCTGGCGGGAAATGACGGTCGGGCTGGCCAACGGCCTGGTGCTGGCGCCGCTGATCGGCGCCGCCACGGCCCTGTGGTTCCGGAATGAGGACTGGCGGATCGGCCTCGTCATCGCCGCGGCCATGATCCTGAACCTGCTGGTCGCCGCCCTCATCGGAGTGCTGACGCCGTTGACCCTGTCGCGGCTGAAGTTCGACCCGGCGGTGTCGTCGGCCGTCTTCGTGACGGCGACGACGGACTTCTTCGGCTTCCTGATCTTCCTCGGTCTGGCCACGATCGTCCTGCTCTGATCCCGCTGGACCGGCGCGAGGATTGCTGGTTCTCCCATTGAGCGAGCGCTTCCGTCTCGATTTGGGTCAATCCGGTGTCCGACGCGACCACCCCCCGTCTGAAGGTCTCCCGCGAGGGAGTCGTCCTCATCAAGAGTTTCGAGGGCTTCCGGCCGCGCGCGGTTCGGGACGAGGACGGGCGCTGGACGATCGGCTATGGCCACACGGCGTCGGCGCGCGAGGGATCGACGGTCAGCGAGGCGGACGCCGAACTGCTGCTGCAGTACGACCTGCTGCCGGTGGTGAAGGCGCTGAACGAACGGGTGTCGACCCCGCTCAACCAGCACCAGTTCGACGCCTTGGCGAGCTTCGCCATCTCGGTGGGCGTGGACCGGTTCCTGGCCTCGGACGTGCTGCAACGGCTGAACGAAGGTCACGCCGGCGAGGCGGCCGACGCTCTGATCGGCTGGCCCGAAGCGACGCCGCCCGACGCCCGTCTGCGGCGCCGCGCCGCCGAGCGGGCCCTGTTCGTGGCCGATCCGGCCTCGCCGATGCATCTCGCCGACCTGCTGGCCGCGCCCTTGCCGCCGCCGCCGGTCGAGGGGCCGGAAGACGCGCCGCAGGTGGAGGTGGAGGCCCCGGCCGACGCCCGTGCGGCAGCGGTCGCCGCCCTGCTGGGCGAGGCGCCGCCGGCCACGCCCCCGGAGCCGCCCCGGGAGGAGCCTGCCGACGAGGGCGAGCCCGGCCCGGCGCCCACGCCCGAAGCCGCATCCGGCCCCGCCCCGTTCGAGGCGGCCGTGCCGCTGACGACGATCCAGCTGCAGCGATACTCGCCCTATGCGGCCCCCATCATCGGGCCCCTTCCCGGTTTCCCGGCCACGACGGCGGCGGCGGCCCTGGAACAGGAGGCCGCCGTCTCGGCCGGACCGGCCGAGGTCGAGGCCGCGCCCGAACCCGAATCGGCGCCCGCCGCTTCGGAGCCCGTGACGCCGCTGGTCCCGCCCGCGCCCGGCGTCTCCCCCTTTCCGCCGATGGACGAACCGCTGGTGCTGACGCCCGCCACCGAGGCGGACTTCGGCGAACCCGCCCGCCCCGTCTGGGAGCCGGGCCAGCGCATCAAAGCCGCCGCGCCCGACAGTGAGACCGTTCTGTTCGAGGAAGAGCAGACGCTGTCGGTGCTGCGTCACGAGGTCGAGCCGGCCGCGCCGCGCCGATTCGACTGGAGCGTGACCGGGGCCTGGGTCATCATGGGCCTGACAGGGCTGGCGGCCTGCGCCGCCGCCGCCGCATCCTTCCGCAAGGCCATGGTCGACGAGTCGTCGCTGAACGACTTCATGGTCATCGGCTGGGTGCTGGCCCTGATCGGCGCCATCTGCGTCGGCGTTTCGTCGTGGAATCTGTTCGTGCAGTGGGGACGTCGGGACTGACTTTGCCAGTCGCGCGGCACGGTGCTACGCCGCCGCCATGAGCACTCCCAACGCCCCCCAATCGATGGAATTCGGCCTCGGCGAAAACGCCGACATGATCCGTGAAACCACCGCCCGCTGGGCGGCCGACCGCCTCGCGCCGCTGGCCGCCGAGATCGACGAGAAAAACCAGTTCCGGCGCGAGCTGTGGCCAGAGATGGGCGAGCTGGGCCTTCACGGGATCACCGTCGAGGAGGACTACGGCGGCCTCGGCCTCGGCTACCTCGAGCATGTGGTGGCTATGGAAGAGGTGTCGCGCGCCTCGGCCTCGATCGGCCTCAGCTACGGCGCCCACTCCAACCTGTGCGTTAATC
>JBGTSL010000391.1:0-2164 GCA_041940325.1 Brevundimonas sp. | reverse complement strand
CCGCACATGAAGCGGATCACGCTGGAGAACATCCGCGACTGCCTGGTGAACATGCAGTTCGAGGTGACAGTGCCGGAAGACATGGCCGAGCGGGCCCGACTCGCTGTCCAACGCATGATCGATCTGCCGCCCCCCGCCGTTCCGGCGCGGTACGATCTCGTAAAGGCGCGGCATCATGTGGCGGTGGAGTTGATCTGAGTGGCTTGGGTAGGGCGTACGCCGGTCGGATTCGTGATCCTGATCTGGAAATCGAAGCGGCGATGGATCGGCTTTCGATGGGGCGGCGACATCCGTCGCGTCTATGAGGTGATGCTGCGCCGGGGCGTGCCCCGCAACGACATCGCGGCCGCCCTGGTCAGGGCCGCGCCCGCAGAGGCTCGGGCGCACAAGCTGGATTGAGGCCGATGCACTACGTCCCGCCTGTCCGCGCCGTCGCCCTGCTCGACCGCAAGACCCTGCGGCTTCTCGCCGTCCTGGCCTTGTGGCTCAGGTCGGAAAAGGCCAACTCAGGGCGATGACCGATAGCGACACCCCCCGCCGTCCGGGTCCGTGGGACCCGCGGCCCGAAGATCTCGCCGTGAAGCCGCCCCCGGCCGAACCCCGGCGCGCGGCCGCGGCCGAACCGCCGCTGGACAAGGGACAGAACCCGGTCTGGGCGGTGATCTCCACCGCTCTTCTCGGCGGGTTGATCTGGTATATCAGCGGCAGCTGGGTCATCGCGGTGGCGCTGATCTGGGGCCTGCTGGTGCATGAGTACGGCCATGTGCTGGCCATGAACCGGCTCGGCATGGGGCCGGCGCGCATCTACATCATCCCCTTCCTCGGCGGCGTGGCGAAGAGCCAGCGCCTGCCGCAGAGCGAATGGCACGGGGTGCTGGTCTCGCTGGCCGGGCCGGCCTTCGGCCTGCTGGCCGCCATTCCATTCTTCGCGGGTTTCGTGGCCACAAGTCATCCGGCGTGGCTGCTGGGCGCGGCGGTGATCGCGGCGGTGAACCTGATCAACTTGGCGCCCGCGCCGCCGCTGGACGGGTCAAAGGCGCTGGGGCCGGTGCTGGCCGGCGTCCATCCGATGCTGGAGCGAATGGCGATGTTCGCCGTGGGCGGTCTGGTCGTCTGGTGGGGACTCGTGACGGGGCGATGGATTCTCGCCGCCTTCCTGGCGATCGCCCTGATCGGCCATCTGAAGCGGGGCATGTGGCGGCCCGATGGACGGCCGCTGACGCGCCGGGAGTCCCTGTTCAGCGTCGGCCTGTTCCTCGCCACCGCCGCGGCCTGCGCCGGAGTCGGGGTGGCGGCCCTGATGCCGCTGGGCGGTGGTTCGCTGCCGGTCGCGCTGGACATCGCCGGCCGCTATCTCGGCATCGACGGGTGAACCGGATCGAACATGACGGGCCGCTGATCGTCGGCGGCGGGCTGGCCGGGCTGTCGGCCGCCCTGGAGGCCGCGCCGCGCAGGACGCTGGTGGTGACGCCGGCGCCGCTGCTGCAGGCCTGTTCCTCCGCCTGGGCCCAGGGCGGGGTCGCGGCGGCGTTGTCGGCCTCGGACGCGCCGGAACTGCATGCCGCCGACACCGAGGCCGCCGGGGCGGGACTGGTCGAGGCCGCACCGGCCCGCCTGCTGACCGACGACGGCCGGGCGACGGTGGAATGGCTGGCCGGGCTCGGCGCCCCGTTCGATCGTGACGCGGCGGGCGGGTTCGCCGTCAGTCTCGAGGCCGCGCATTCGAAGCCGAGGGTGGCCCGGGTCGGCGGCGACGGCGCGGGCCGCGCCATCCTGTCGGCGCTGGTGGCGGCGGCAAGGGCCGCGCCGCATATCGAGATCTGGGAAGACGGACGGCTGCGCGGCCTGTTGCAGGATGAAGCGGGCCGGGTGCGTGGCGCCTTGATCGAACGCGGCGGGCGACGGGTCGAGGTGCTGGCGCCTGCGGTGGTGCTGGCCACTGGAGGGGCGGGCGGTCTGTTCGCCCAGACCACGACGCCGGCGGCCCTGCTGGGCGAGGGGATGGCGCTGAAGGCGCGCGAGACGTGGCCGCGTACCGGGAAGGTCTACTGCCACCCCGCGACCTGGCCGGCCGATGCGGAGGTGGTCGAGCGCGTGCCCGTGCGCTCCTGCCGTCGCAGAGGCGCGGCCATCGACCTGGTGCTTGACCGGGCCCGCCTCAACC
>JBGTSL010000390.1:0-2173 GCA_041940325.1 Brevundimonas sp. | reverse complement strand
TCGGAATACGCCAGCCGCACGACCCGCGCCGTGATCAAGCCGCTGCTGGAGGTTCTCGCCGGCGTGCCGACCGTCGTTTACGGCTTCTTCGCCGCCCTGACCGTCGGACCCTTGCTGCGGGTCCTGTTCAACGAGATCGGCCTCTTCCTGATCGGCGGACCGCTGGACGGGCTGGGCCAATACCTGGCCCTGGTTCAGAATCAGATGGCCCTGACGGCCGGCGCGGTGATGGGCATCATGCTGATCCCGTTCGTGTCTTCCCTGTCCGACGACATTCTGAACGCCGTGCCCCAGTCGCTGCGTGACGGCTCGTTCGCCATGGGCGCGACCAAGTCCGAGACGGTGAAACGGGTTCTTCTGCCCGCCGCCCTGCCGGGCATCGCCGGCGCCCTGCTGCTGGCCGTGTCGCGCGCCATCGGCGAGACCATGATCGTGACCATGGCTGCGGGCCTGGCCGCCAACCTGACCTTCAATCCGCTGGACACCGTCACCACCGTCACCGTGCAGATCGTCACCCTGCTGACCGGCGACCAGGAGTTCAACAGCCCCAAGACCCTCGCCGCCTTCGGCCTCGGCCTGACCCTGTTCCTCGTAACCCTGGCGCTCAACATCATCGCCCAGCGCATCGTCCACACCTATCGGCAGCAGTATGACTGACGCGGCGAACATCCAGGACGCGAAGCGCACCGACCGCCTGCGCGCAGGGCTCAGGCGGCGCTATGCCCGCGAGGGCCGCTTCAAGCTGTACGGCCTGCTGGCCATCGGACTGGCGGTCGGCTTCCTGCTGCTCCTGCTCGGCCGCATCTTCGAGCAGGGACACACGGCCTTCTACACCCACAGCATGACCGTGCCGGTCTACATGGACCCGGCCCGGATTGATCGCGCCTATCCGCAGGGGACCAATTTCGAACTGCTGGTCGCCGAGCAGCAGCTGGTCCGGCTGGGCGTCCAGGACGACGCGCAGGGCGCGAAATCCACGGCCATGCGCGGCCTGTTCTCGTCCGAGCTGAAATTCGTCGCCGCCGAACGCATCGCCGAACGACCGGCGCTGATCGGCCAGACCGTCCCGATCGCGGCGCCCCTGTCGGACGACGCCGACCTGTATTTCAAGGGCGAGATCTCGCGCGAGACGCCCGCGCAACAGCGCCGCCTGTCCGACGAACAGCTGGCCTGGCTGGACCGCATGGAGGCCGACGGCCTGATCGCCAGCCACTTCAACTCAGGTCTGTTCACCAAGGGCGACTCCACGGAGGCGGAGCTGGCCGGGGTGCTCGGCGCCGTGGTCGGTTCGGCACTGATGCTGCTGGTCACCGCCCTGATCGCCCTGCCGCTGGGCGTCGGCGCGGCCCTGTATCTGGAGGAGTTCGCGCCCAGGGGACGGATCACCAACCTGATCGAGGTCAACATCAACAACCTCGCCGCCGTGCCGTCGATCATCTACGGCCTGCTCGGCCTCGCCCTGTTCATCAACTGGATGCACCTGCCGCGCGCCAGCCCGCTGGTCGGCGGCCTGGTGCTGGCCCTGATGGCCCTGCCGACCATCATCATCGCCACCCGCTCGGCGCTGAAGGCGGTGCCGCCGTCGATCCGCGAGGCCGCCCTCGCCATGGGCGCCTCGAAGACCCAGACGGTCTTCCACCACACCCTGCCGCTGGCCATGCCGGGCGTGATGACCGGCGCCATCATCTCCATGGCCCACGCGCTCGGCGAGACCGCGCCCCTGCTGCTGATCGGCATGGTCAGCTTCATCCCGGGCGTCCCGGACAGCGTGACCGAGCCGGCCGGCGCCCTGCCCTCGCTGATCTACATCTGGGAGAACGCCTCGGAGCGCGCCTTCCACGAGCGCACGGCCGCGGCCATCATGGTCCTCCTCGCCTTCATGATCGTCATGAACGCCGCCGCCGTCCTGTTGCGGCGCCGTTTCGAACGCCGGTGGTAGTCTGATGAAGTTCAACATATTTCGAGCCCCGGACGACGCGAACGGCGGCTCCGGCGACACCGACAACCGGGTGCTGACGCCGCCGCCCGTCCTGCACAGCGCCGATCCCAACGCCCCGACCAAGATCATGGCCCGGGACGTGTCGGTCTTCTACGGCGACAAACAGGCCCTTCATGACGTCTCTCTGGACATTCCGGACAAGACGGTCACCGCCCTGATCGGGCCGTCCGGCTG
>JBGTSL010000389.1:0-2184 GCA_041940325.1 Brevundimonas sp. | reverse complement strand
GGCCGATCTGGCCATGGCCCTGATTCTGGCGGTCAGCCGGCGCATCGTCGAGGGCGCCCAGGTGGTGGCCGAAGGGCGGTTCGAGGGCTGGACCCCGACGTGGATGACCGGGCGCAAGCTGTGGGGCAAGCGGCTGGGCATCGTCGGCATGGGCCGGATCGGACAGGCGCTGGCCCGCCGCGCGAAGGCCTTCGGCATGCAGGTCCACTATCACAACCGCAAGCCGGTCCCGGACATGGTCGCCGAGGAGATCGGGGCAACGTATTGGGACGATCTGGACCAGATGCTGGCGCGCATGGACATCGTGTCGCTGAACTGCCCGGCGACGAAGGAGACGCACCACCTGCTGTCGGCCGAACGTCTCGCCCGGCTCCCGCCGCACGCCCTGCTGATCAACACCGCCCGCGGCGAGCTGATCGACGAGGCGGCGCTGGCCGACGCCGTGGCGCGGCGGGCCGTCGCCGGGGTGGGTCTCGACGTCTACGAGCACGAGCCGGCCATCCATCCCGGCCTGATGGGACACGCCAACGTCGTACTTCTGCCCCACCTCGGCTCGGCGACGCTGGAGGCCCGTCAGGACATGGGCGAACGGGTGATCACCAACATCCTCACCTTCCGGAACGGCCACCGACCCCCCGACCGGGTGATTCCGGCGATGCTTTAGCGGCCGTTCTCAGCCGCAGACCGGACAGGCCGGGTCGGCGGCGACGGCGACGGTGCGGGCGGTTCCGGCGAGGCCGTCGTAGATCAGCAGGCGGCCGGTCAGGGTCTCGCCGGCGCCGGTGATCAGCTTGATCGACTCCAGCGCGGTCATCGATCCGACCACCCCGGCCAGGGCGCCGACGACGCCGACGCGGGCGCAGGTCTCGGCGTCGGGCGGGGCCTCGGGCACCAGACAGCGGTAGCAGGGCCGGCCGGCGAAGACACCGACCTGGCCGCTCCAGCGTCCGAGGGCGCCCGAGACCAGCGAGATCCCGGCGGCGACGCAGGCGGCGTTGACCGCGAACCGGGTCGCGAAGTCGTCCGTGCCGTCGATGACCGCGTCGCAGCCTTCCAGCAGCCAGGCCGCGTTGTCGGGGGTCAGCCGCTCGGCCGCCGCCTCGATCCCGACGTGGGGATTCAGGGCGGTCAGCCGGGCCGCGCCGGCCTCGACCTTGGGCTCGCCGACATCCCGTTCCGAAAAGGCGATCTGGCGCTGCAGGTTGGACAGGGCGACCGCGTCGTCATCGATCAGGCGCAAGGCCCCCACGCCCGCCGCCGCCAGATACAGGGCCGCCGGGGCGCCGACGCCGCCCAGACCGACGAGGGCCACGCGCGCGGCCTTCAGCCGCTGCTGGCCGGGGCCGCCGATCTCGGCCAGCACCAGATGGCGGGCGTAGCGTTCGATTTCGTCGTCGGAGAAGCTCACCCGCCCCAGTTAGGCGGTCCGGCGCGCGGCGTCACGCGGCCTTGCGAAGCTCGAGCAGGACTTCCGCCTCGTCGGCGGTGACGCGGGACAGGCAGTTCAGGCCGAGACGGCGCAGCAGGGCGTCGGGATCGGCGCACAGCCCCATGGGCTCGTCCACGCGGCGGGCGGCGATCGGCGCGTCGATCAGGACGCGCAGGCCGGTGTGGCGGGGATCGTCCAGCAGACGCCGGATCAGCCGGTCGACATCCACGCGCGCGCCCTCGATCACCTGCAGGATGTGCCCCTGGTGAAACATGACGCAGCTGGTCAGGTGGTCCCGGCGATTGTTGCGCTCGGAAACCCCCAAAATCTGGGCGATCGACAGCGTCGAGGCGCCGGTGGCTCCGACCGCTTCGCTTGCGTAGATGACGCGATGAAGCACGTCGATACCCTCATTTGGCGATTTTTGGGGACGAAGAATGTCAATGTAACGGATTACATTGGTCAGAATGTGGCCCAGCGCAGCCGTTGGAATCTCGCCGGAAACGCCTTGCCGGGCCGCATTTCGGTCGCCATCTGAAACCGATGATGAACAACGACACCTCCGCCCCCGGCTGGCACGGCACCACCATTCTTGCGGTGCGCAAGGACGGCCGCACGGTGATCGCCGGCGACGGCCAGGTCTCCATGGGCCCGACCATCGTCAAGGGGGCGGCCCGCAAGGTGCGAACCCTGGCCGGCGGTCGCGTCGTCGCGGGCTTCGCGGGCGCGACCGCAGACGCCTTCACCCTGCTGGA
>JBGTSL010000388.1:0-2202 GCA_041940325.1 Brevundimonas sp. | reverse complement strand
CTTGCCCTCGCCGGTGCGCATCTCGGCGATGCCGCCGTCGTGCAGGATCATCCCACCGGTCAGCTGGACGTCGTACTGGCGCTGGCCCAGCACGCGCTTGGAGGCTTCGCGGACCACGGCGAAGGCCTCGTTCATCAGCTTGTCGAGCGTCTCCCCGCCGGCGATCCGGTCACGGAAGGCGTCGGTCATCATGCGCAGTTCGTCGTCCGACAGGGCGGCGAACTTGTCCTCCAGCGCGTTGATCTTCTGCACCCGGCCCATGAAGTCCTTGACCTTGCGGTCGTTGGAGGAGCCGAAAATCTTCTTGGCGATGCCGAGCATGAATGATCCGAAGGCGGGCGAGCAGCTGGGGCTCTGGTGCTGAATACGGTCCCGAAGGAGCGGCGACGTGCGACGGGCGAGGCCTCGGCGACGGCGACCCGGCGCCCTGTCTCAGGCGCGCGCAAGGGCCGCGCGAACGATCGAAAACCCCTCGACTTGGGCGCAGGCGGGACTTAAGCACCGGCCTTATCCCTGTCAACGCGAGGGCCTTTGCCGCCCGTGACGGAGCTTGCCCCGAAATGAGCCTCATCCAGTCCAGGACTCCGGCCCGGGCCCTGTTCCCGGTGATGCTGGCGATGGTCCTCGCCCTCGCCGCCTGCGGTCGGGGCGGCGGTTCCGACCGGCCGCCCGAGCCCGGCGACCGGGCCGTGGCCGAGGTCCAGGACGAGACCATCTGGGCCTCCGACGTCAAGCGCGAGGCCGTGGCCCAGGGCCTCGTCGGCGAGGGCGAGCCGCTGGACGTCACCTCGGACCTGTTCCGCCGCGTGCTCGACGAGGTCATCGACCAGAAGCTGCTGGCGCGAGAGGCTGAGCGGCGCGGGCTCGACAACTCGGCCCTGGCGCAGCGGCGGCTGGCGGCGACGCGCGAGCGCATCCTCGGCGACATGCTCGTCGAGACGGTGGTCAACAGCGAGATCACCGACCGCAAGGTGGCCGAACTCTACCAGGAACAGCTGCGGCTGGCCGAGACGTCCGAAGAAATCCGCACGCGGCTGATCCTGTCGCGCACCCGCGAGGAGGCCGAAGCCGTGATCGGCATTCTCGCCCAGGGCGCCGCCTTCGAGGCGGTGGCCGCCCAGAGCTCGATCGACGACGCGACCCGCTATTCCGGCGGCGATCTCGGCTACCGCACCCTCGACGTCATGCCCGAGGCCTACGCCAACGCCCTGCGCGACAGGCCGGCGGGTTCGACCGTCGGCCCGTTCCAGACCGAGGGCGGCTGGGCCGTTCTGCGGGTCGAGGACCGCCGCAAGGAGACGCCGCCCACCCTGGAGCAGGCCCGGCCGCAGATCGTCCGCTACCTGACCTATGAGGGGGTGCGCTCCCTGCTGGAGCAGTTGCGCGGCAAGGCTGACGTCGAGGTGCTGCTGAACGGCGACTCGATCTCGCAGGAGCCCGCCTCGGCGCCGGCGCCGGCCGCGCCGCCCGCCCCGTCCGCCGCGCCGCCGGCGAAGGCCTCATGAGCCGCCCGCCCGCAACCGGTCGCGGCCCCGCCGGCCAGAAGATCGAACAGGCGCTGGAAAAGGCGCTGGACCCGCTGGCCACGGCCCTGAAGCGCGCCACCACGCCGCCTCGCGCCGCCGGGGCCCGGGCCGCGGCGGCCGCGCCCGGCAAGCCGGGCCTGCAGACATCGCCCCTGGCCGTGCCGTTTCCGGCCATTCCGCCGGTCGCCGGGGTCGAGATCGCCACCGCCCGGGCCGGCTTCTACAAGCACGAGCGCGACGACCTGGTGGTGTTCCGTTTCGCGCGGGGCACGACCTGCGCCGGGGTGTTTACGCGCCACAAGGTCGGCTCGGCGCCGGTCGACTGGTGCCGTCGGCATCTCGACGCCGAGGGCGGCGGATCGGAAGTGCGGGCCCTGGTGGTCAACGCCGGCTGCGCCAACGCCTTCACCGGCAAGGCCGGGGCCGACGCCGCCCGCCGCACCGCCTCCGAGGTGGCGAAGCGTTTCGGCTGCAGCCAGCGCGACGTCATGCTGGCCTCGACCGGGGTCATCGGCGTGGTGCTCGACGACCGCAAGATCGCCGCCCGGCTGAACGAGATCGAGGCCGGTCTGGACGGCGACGCCTGGCTGAAGGCCGGTCAGGGCATCATGACCACGGACACCTTCCCCAAGGGTTCGTTCGCCGAGTGCAGGATCGACGGGCACACGGTGCGGAT
>JBGTSL010000387.1:0-2213 GCA_041940325.1 Brevundimonas sp. | reverse complement strand
CATCGACCGCTTCATGAGCGAGTGCCGGGCCCTGACCAATTTCGTCGGCAACGCCGTGGCCACGCTCGTCGTGGCCCGCTGGGAGGGCGAGCTGGATCGCGACGCCCTGCGGGCGGCGCTCGGCTCGCGCCCCGGACAGCTCGCCGCGCCGCCGGACCCCGCCGCGGGGCCGGGGGACAAGGACGTCATAACGGCCGACTGAAACGGCCGGATACATCGAGGGAGGAAAGACTATGAGGACTGTTCACCGCGCCGCGCTCCTGGGGGGCGCCGCCATGGTCGCGCTGATGGCGTCCGCCGCCGGGGCCTCGGCCCAGACCGCGGCGCCGCAGACCCCGCCGGCCGATCCGGAGGCGGCCGCCGTCGAGGACGTCATCGTGGTCGGCTCGCAGATCCGCGGCGCCAGCACCACCGCCGCCCTCCCGGTGGTGGTCTTCGACCAGGAACAGATCGACGCCACCGGCGCCGCGTCCGGCGACGAGCTGTTGCGCTCCATCCCGCAGATGGGCGACGTCCTGTTCGAACAGGCCAACAATCCCCAGACCAGCAACTCCGCGCGCGGCGACGTGAACTCGGTCAACCTGCGCTCGCTCGGCGTCGGCAATACCCTGGTTCTGCTGAACGGGCGGCGGGTGGTCCAGCATCCGACCAGCCAGGGCACCTCCGACACCGGCACGGTGCCGGTGCTCAGCTACAATTCCAACGCCATCCCCGTCTCCGGCCTGGAGCGGCTCGAAGTGCTGCTCGACGGCGCCGCCGCCATCTACGGCGCCGACGCCGTGGCCGGGGTGGTCAACACCGTGCTCCAGGACGATTTCGACGGCCTGACCATGGAGGCCGAATACAGCGCCGTCGAAGGCACGGGCATGCGCGAGTTCGAGGCCAATGTCTTCGCCGGCAAGGACCTCGATCGCGGCAACGTCTCCCTCTTCGCCAACTATAGCGACCGGTCGGCGCTGATGGCCGACGAACAGGACTTCACCTTCAGCGACGACATGCGGCCGTTCTTCGCCAACGAGCCGGGGTTCGGGACCTCGACCGTGCCCGACGGCCGGTCCTCGCACACGCCGTGGGCGCGTCTGCGCACCCCGGGCAGCACCACGGCCCTGCGACCGCGCTCGAACGGCGTGATCGTCGCCAGCTCGGCGGGCGCCTTCCACTACCAGCCCGAGGACATCGGCTGCGTGGGCGTCAATTTCGGCAACGGCGTCTGCCTGGTGCAGGGCAATGGCTCCTACAACGGCGATCTCCGTCCGCTGCGTTACGACACCCGTCACGGCACGACGGTGCGGTCGGCGATCGAGCGGGCCAACGTCTTCCTGACCGGCCACTACGAGCTGACGCCCTCGATCACCGCCTTCGGCGAGATCGGCTTCTACGGCGCCGAAAGCCGGGCCATCCAGCCGCCGGTGGTCAATCTGAACGACATCTGGATTCCGGCCAGCAACTACTGGAACCCGTTCGGCCCGGTCACCTTCGCTGACGGCTCGGCCAACCCCAACCGCCTGCCCAATCTGACGAACGTGCCGGCCGAGGGCCTGCCGATTCTGATGGAGAACTACCGCTTCGTCGACGCGGGCTTCCAGGAGGTCGTGGTCGAGAATTTCCAGTCCCGCTTCCTTGGCGGGCTGCGCGGCGAGTGGCGCGGCTATGATTGGGAATCGGCCCTCCTCTATTCGGTGGCCGAGGCCGAGGATCGCTCGCCCAACATCAATATGACGGCCCTGCAGCAGCAGCTCGCCCTGTCCACCCCCGACGCCTACAACCCCTTCGGCGGCGGCTGCGTCGACACGCTCAGCTTCGGCGACTGCTCGCTGTCCTCCCAGGCCGCCATCGACGCCATCACCTTCGAGATGCGCCGCTTCTCGCGCACCACCCTGTCCCAGGCCGATTTCCGGATGTCGCGCCCGGATCTGTTCCAGCTGCCCGGCGGTCCCGTCGGCGTCGCCTTCGGCGCGGAGTTCCGCCGCGAGACCCAGTTCGACGACCGTGACGAGAACCTCGACGGCACCTTCACCTTCACCGACATGGTCAGCGGCGACACCAACCTGTCGAACGTCTCCGCCGTCAGCCCCAACCCCGACACCCGCGGCAGCCGCACCGTCGCCGGCGCCTACCTCGAATTCGCCGTGCCGCTGGTCTCGCCGGAGATGAACATCCCGCTGGCACAGTCGATCGACATGCAGCTGGCCGTGCGCCACGAGAATTTCGAC
>JBGTSL010000386.1:0-2249 GCA_041940325.1 Brevundimonas sp. | reverse complement strand
GCCGTAGAGGACGCCGTCGCGGACCTCGGCCTCGAAGGGGGCGGAGCTCCAGGCTTCGGCCGCGCCGGTGGGAACCACGTCGGTGTGGCCGGCGAAGCAGAGGTTGGGCGAAGCCGTGCCGCGCCGGGCGTAGAGGTTCTCGATATTCTCGAAGCGCATCCGGCGGCAGTGGAAGCCGAGGCCCGTCAGGACGCGTTCCAGCATGTCCATCGCCCCCTCGTCGGCGGGGGTGACGGAGGGTCTGCGGATCAGGTCGCGGGTCAGTTCGACAGGATCGATAACCGGAGTTGATGCGGCGCTCATGGTTCCTTGCTTTACGGGGTCGGGACGATCGCGGATAGGCTTGTCTCCATGCCCAGGATCGACATTGAAAGCGCCCCCACCGGACACGGGACGGGCTATCCCGAGCCATTCGACGGACCGTGCCGGGCGCGGCGGCGCTGGCGCCTGGGCGATGCGGTCGGGCTGGACCAGTTCGGGGTCAATCTGCTGCGCCTGCCGGACGGGGCCTGGTCGAGCCAGCGCCACTGGCACGAGGGCGAGGACGAGTTCGTCTGGGTGGTCTCCGGCGAGGTGGTGCTGGTCGAGGACGAGGGCGAGACGGTGCTGAGGGCCGGGGACTGCGCCGGGTTCAAGGCCGGCGTGGCTAACGGGCACAAGATCGAGAACCGGTCGGGGGCGGAGGCGGTGCTGCTGGAGGTCGGGACGCGGACGCCGGGCGGCGACAGCGGCGACTATCCGGACATCGACATGGTGTTCCGGCCGGGCGGCTATTTCCATCGGGACGGGACGCCGTATCCGAAGGTCGACCGGCGCACGTGAGCGTCGAGAGCGTAGATTCAGGGTCCCCGACGCCGCCTGTTCCGCCGGGAGACGGGGAGCCGTCGAGCCCATGGGCCATCCGCGACTTCCGCCTGCTGTGGCTGGGCCGGGTCGTGGCGGTGCTGGGCATTCAGATCCAGTCGTCGGCCCTGCTGTGGCAGGTCTATGAGATCGCGCGGCGGGACCATCCGATCGAGGAGGCCAGCCTGTATCTGGGCCTCGTCGGCCTGTGCCAGTTCCTGCCGCTGCTGGCCTTCACCCTGCCCGCCGGGGCGATGGCGGACCGGCGGGACCGCAAGCGGACGGTGGCGGTGTCGATCCTCGTCGAGGCGATGTGCGCCGGGGGCTTCCTGCTGATGGCCCTGCACGGCTCGCCGCCGTTGTGGGGCCTGCTGGCGGTGGCGGCCCTGTTTGGGGCGGCGCGGGCGTTTCTGGCCCCGGCCAGCCAGAGCTTCCTGCCGATGGTGGTCGGCCGCCGGGCCCTGCCGCCGGCCATCGCGGCCCAGTCCATCGCCTTCCAGACCGGGGCCATCGCCGGCCCGGCGCTGGGCGGGGTGATCGTCGGGATCAATGTGCCGCTGGCCTATGCGGCGGCCATGGGGCTGTTCCTGCTCGGCATCGGCTGTTTCCTCATGATCCGCACCAGCGGCAGGCCGCGGCCGGTCGAAAGCGGCCTTTCCCCGGTCGACGCGGTCAAGGAGGGGCTGGCCTATGTGTGGAAGACCAAGATCGTGCTGGGCGCTATTTCGCTGGACCTGATCGTGGTGCTGCTGGCGGGGGTGGCGCTGCTGACGCCGATCTTCGCGCGGGACATCCTGCATGTCGGGCCGGAAGGGTTCGGACTTCTCAGGGCCGCCTTCGGGGTCGGGGCGTTGGGCATGGCCGTCTATCTGAGCCGGTTCCCGATCGTGCGCCACGGCGGGCGGTGGATGTTCGCGGCGGTGGCGGTGTTCGGGATCTGCACCCTGACCTTCGGCCTGTCTAAGGCGTGGTGGTTGTCGGCGCTGGTCCTGCTGGTCGGCGGGGCGGCGGACATGATCAGCGTCAACATCCGCCAGACCCTGATTCAGCTGGCCACGCCGGATCACATGCGCGGCCGGGTCAGCGCCGTGAACGCAGCCGGCACCGGCACGGCGTCGTCGACAGCAAGCGCCACACCGGTCACGACACCGACCGCGGCGACATCTGTGGCCGGCACGGCCGGCGACACCCAGGTCGCCCTGACCTGGACCGCTCCGACGAGTGCCGGGGGTGCGGCCGTCACCGGCTACCTCGTCGAGCAGTCCTCGGACGGGGGGACGACCTGGTCCACGGTGGTCGCCGACACCGGGTCGACCTCGACCGCCTACACGGTGACCTCGCTGGCCAATGGAACCGGATACCTGTTCCGGGTCTCGGCCGTCGACGCCGCCGGCACGGGCAGCGCC
>JBGTSL010000385.1:0-2254 GCA_041940325.1 Brevundimonas sp. | reverse complement strand
CAGCTTCTACGCCGCGCCGGGCACGACGACGGCGCTGGTCGGGCCCTCTGGCGCGGGCAAGTCCACCATCGTCAAACTGGCGCTGCGCCTGCTCGATCCGCAGGAAGGGCGCGTGCTGATCGACGGCCATGATGCGCGCGAGGTGACCCAGGCCTCGCTGCGATCGGCGGTGGCGTTGGTGCCTCAGGATGTTGCGCTGTTCAACGACAGCCTGGCCGCCAATATCGCCTTCGCCCGGCCCGAGGCGGATGAGGCGCAGGTGTGGGCGGCGGCCGAGGCGGCGGAACTGGCCGACTTCATTCGCGGCTTGCCGGACGGGATGCAGACCAAGGTCGGCGAACGGGGGCTGAAGCTGTCGGGCGGCGAACGTCAGCGGGTGGGCATCGCCCGCGCTCTGCTGGCCGATCCGTGCATCCTGATCCTGGACGAGGCGACCAGCGCCCTGGACAGCCGCACCGAGGCGGCCATCCAGAAGACCCTGCGCAAGGCCCGCGCCGGCCGGACGACGCTGGTGGTGGCCCACCGGCTTTCGACCATCGCCGACGCGGACCAGATCCTCGTGCTGAAGGCGGGGCGGATCGTCGAGCGCGGGGCGCATCATGAACTGGTGGCGCGTCAGGGCGGGGAATATGCGGCGCTGTGGCGCAAGCAGACGCGGGGCGCGCGGACGGAACGTCAGCCCGTCTGACCGAATTTCTTCGCGACCATGGCGGCCAGCTGGGAAACGACGGCGTCGCGCTGCTCCGTCGCGTCGGCCGGAAGCGTGTGCAGCAGCTGAAGCGACTGGATATGCACCGACAGGATTCGCCAGTCGAAGGCGTGCTCCGCGGCGGCGCGATCGACCATGTCGCACAGGCTGGTCGCTACGGCGCAGATCCTCTCCATGCCGAAGGGGCTGGCGGCGTCGATGAGGTGGTTGGCCGACTGGTAGATGCGGCGGAGACTCTCGTCCTTCTCATCCTCGGTCATTGGCTGTTGCATGGCCACGAGGTCGCCGGTGTGGCGGGAGATTTCCTCCAGCGCCTTGCCGCGCAGCTTGCCGATGTTGTCGCGGGCGCGGGTCAGGGCGACGCCGACGGTGATGCCGCCGGCGCTGTCGATCATCTTCGCCAGGCGGGACTTCTTGCGGGCATGGGTGACGACGGTCACCGGGCGGCGTCCGCGACGGCTTCGGCGGCTTCGGCGGCCTTCTGCGCCTCGAAGGCGGCGCGTCGGAGGACGTCGGAACGGCGCTCCTTGCCGGGCGGCGGGGTGTTTTGGAAGCGGCGATCAGGGCCGAAATAGTCGCCGACCTCGAGGAAGGGCCGGCTGTCGCGGGCGACCCAGACGATCCGCTCCAGCAGGCTGGAGGCGCTGAACGGCTTGGTGACGATGAAGTTGGCCCCGCAGTTGCGGGCCTTGTTGACCATCGAACGGCGGATGTGCGCCGCGGTCATGATCACGGGCACGAAGGCGTTAGGCGGGCCGGAGCGGCGCAGCCACTGGACCAGCTCGAAGCCGTCCATGCCGGGCATTTCGCAATCGACCACCAGCAGATCGACCTCGACCTCCGCGAGGAGCGCCATGGCTTCGGGCGCGCTGCGGCAGGAATGGCGGGTGCGAATGCCGAAGCCGAGCAGGGCGCTGGTGGTGATTTCGGCGGAGAAGGACGAGTCGTCCACCACCATGGTGACGGCGCCCGTCAGGTTGATGATGGCGGTCTCCCGCAGGGCCTCGCCGACGGCACTCATACTGGTCAACCCCAACCGAGTCGCGAGCTGCAACTCAGAATGTAGCGAGCGTTGCCAGACAACCGTCGATGAACGGTTAACGAAGCCCTCAGCCGATGCGGCCGATGGCGTAGAAGCGGTCGGCGCGGGCCTTGCGGATCTGGTCGGGCGACAGGGTGGAGAGGGCCGCCAGTTCCTCGGCGAGGGCGTCCCCGACGGACTGAATGGCGGCGGCCGGGTCGGCGTGGGCCCCGCCGACCGGCTCGGGGATGATACGGTCGACGATCTTGAGGTCGACGAGGTCGGGGGCGGTGATCTTCATGGCCATGGCCGCGTCGCGGGCGCGGGCCCCGTCGCGCCACAGGATGCCGGCCGCGCCTTCGGGCGAGATGACCGAATAGATCGAATGCTCGAGCATCAGCACGCGGCCGGCGGCGGCGATGGCGATGGCTCCGCCCGAGCCGCCCTCGCCAGTGACGGTGGCGATCGAGGGCACGCCGAGGGTCAGGCAGCGCTCGGTCGAGCGGGCGATGGCCTCGGCCTGG
>JBGTSL010000384.1:0-2258 GCA_041940325.1 Brevundimonas sp. | reverse complement strand
CGACGAGTTCGAGGAGCTGATGCTGCACGAGGTGAGCTCGTACGCCCCTTCGAGCGGCGCGAGCCTCCTCACCGTCGTCCGCCAGGAGGCGGCGGCCCTGGGGATCTCGAACGCCGTGCGCGACGAGTTCCTGCGCGAGGTCTCGATCGCGCACAAGGGCGGCGACTACCGGCGGCCGCCCGTCTACCACATGTCGCAGTTCGCGTGGCTGCGCGTCCCGTTCCGCAGCGGCCCCACGATCCAGCCGCGCGAGTACGTGACGGGCGTGTTCATCGACCTCGCGAGCGACCTGGTGCGCGCCGGGGACACGACCAACCTCGTGGCCCGCGAGGTGCTCCGCGAGCTGTTCCGCTCCGCGCTGCAGACGTGGAGCGACTACACGCCGGGCTCCCTGAGCGGTTTCGGCTTCGGCTGCCCGACCTCGGCCGGGAGCCTGTCCTCGTCCGTGGTCGGAGCCCTCCGGGTGGGCGAGCGCCTCGAGTACCGGCTGAGCTCCGCGCCCCTGCTCACCGCGGGGGTTCAGGTGAATCTACCCGAAAGCCGGGCCAAGCCGCTCGATCAGGATGCAAAGCCCGTCCAGATCTCGATCGACCAGTCGGGCAAGCTCTATCTCGACAACAGCGAAGTGACCGAGGAGGGATTGCCTGCGCTGCTGGAAGGGATCGCCACTCAGCGCGGCGAGGACAAGCCCCAAGTGTATCTGCGCGCGGACCTGCGCCTCGAATATGGCAAGGTCATGCGCGTGATGGGCGAGCTGAATCGCGTCGGCCTCAACAAGGTTTCGCTGGTGACGACTCCGGTGGACGGCGGCTGATGGCAGTGGCGCTCGATCGCGGCGAGGGAACCGGACTTGGCCTGGCGCTGCTGGGCCATTTAGTCCTGTTCGGCCTGCTGACGGTCGGCTTCCTCGCTACGCCCAATCCGGCCAAGCTCGAGCCCACGCCAATCGAGATCTCGCTGACCGACGAGGCCGGCCTCAAGAGCGAGGCGCCGGTGATCAACCGCGAGGCGCCTGCCGAGCGGCTCGCCGAAGTCCCCGCCCCGCCCGAACCGGTCACTCCGCCCCCGGTCGCTCAGCCCGAACCCGAACCGGTGGTCCGCCCCGACCCGGCGCCACCCAAGCCCGAGCCGCGCCCGGCGCCCAGGAAGCCGGAGCCTCCGAAGAAGGCCGAACCCAAAAAGGCCAGCGCCCCGGCGCCCAAGGCCACGCCCCAGCCGACCCGGCGCGAGGTCCGTCCCACCGGCCGCCTCACCGGCATCGTCAACGGCCTCACCGATCAGCCGAGCAAGGGTAAGGCGACCACACCTCAGGCCAGCCAGATCGGCCCCGCGGTCAAGTCGAGCCTCGCCGCCGAAGTCATCCGCCAGCTCCGCCCGCACTGGCGCTCGCCGACCGGCGCGGACGTCGAGCTGCTGCGCACCACGGTCGAGATCCGTCTCAATCGCGACGGCACGCTTGCCGCGCCGCCGCGGGTGATCAACCAGACCGGCGTCAACGCCAGCAACCGCGCGCAGGCCGACCTGCACAAGGAACGCGCGCTCAACGCCGCGCGCCTCGCCGCCCCCTTCAACCTCCCGGCCGAATATTACGACGCCTGGAAGATCCTCCGCCCCAACTTCGACAGGAACCTCAGCCGATGAAGCCCGTATTTTCGCTCGTCGCCCTCCTGGTCGCAGCGCCCGTCGCCGCGCAGCAGGTGACACCGCCGGCCGTACCCGCCCCCGCGCAGGAAGAAGAAGGCCTTAGCGTCGATGTCACCGACACTGCCTCGGCCGATCTCACCATCATGATTCCGGCGATGCCGGCCGCGCAGGCGGTACAGACCCCGGCGGGCAACACCGAAACGCTCGGCCGCCAGATCGCGGATGTGATCGCGGCGGACCTGCGCAACACCGGCCTGTTCAAGCCGATCGGTCCCGAAGGCGTTCGAGCGCCGTCGGTCGGCGAAGTCCGCGCGCCCGATTTCAACTATTGGCGCAACGGCAGCGCGCAGGCGCTGGTACAGGGCTATGTCCAGGCGGGCGCGGGCGGGCGGCTGACGGTCGGCTGCTATCTCTACGATGTCGCGCTGGGCACGCAGCTCACCCGCTCGGGGTTCGAGGTGGGCCCGTCCGACTGGCGCCGCGCCGCACACAAGGTCGCAGACGGAGCGATGGTTGCGCTGGTCGGCGGCAAGGGCGGCTTCGACAGCCTGATCGCCCACCTCTCCGAAGCAGTCGGCGCGCGCCAGCTCGCCGTCATCGGCGCCGACGGCTCA
>JBGTSL010000383.1:0-2270 GCA_041940325.1 Brevundimonas sp. | reverse complement strand
CCGGATGTAGAGACCAGGAGCAAAGCTCGGGGTCAACACGACGTGATCCCCGATAAAAATGTCGTAGCAAGCTCCCAGGCAAAAGTAGAGCGAGCCTCGATCAGTGAACATGAAGGAACCAAACGGTTGGATGCCCTTCCAGCAAGCGCTCCACTTGTATTCAACCTGGTATTGGGTCATGTGCTCTTTTCCGGGAAAGGCGTTCCAAATTCCAAATCCGAGCGAGAGAAGTTTTGGAAAGCGGACGTCAACGAAGTTCGCGAGGATGTCGGCGACCGGCTGCTGGTGGTCGGCAGCCACGGCCACGGCACCGTCGCCGCGACGCTCGTCGTCGCCGGCGGCGCGACCTCGGCGCTGGCCCAGTCGCAATCGCGCATCAAGGACATCGCCGCCGTCGAGGGCGTGCGCGGCAACCAGCTGGTCGGTTACGGCATGGTCATGGGTCTGAACGGCACGGGCGACAGCTTGCGCAACTGCCCCTTCACCCGCCAGTCGCTGGAAGGCATGACCGAGCGCCTCGGCGTCAACATCCGCGGCTCCAACGCCAACTCCAAGAACATGGCGGCGATCATGGTGACCGCCGAGCTGCCGCCGTTCGCCACCCCGGGCTCGCGCATCGACGTCAGCGTCTCCTCGATGTGCGACGCCAAGAGCCTGCTGGGCGGGACCCTGCTGGTCACCAGCCTGCAGGGCGCCGACGGCGAGGTCTATGCGGTGGCGCAGGGCTCGATCCAGACCGGCGCGGTGTCCGCCTCCGGCGCCTCGGGCTCGTCGGTCACGCGCGGCGTGCCGACCGCCGGCCGCATCGCCTCGGGCGCGACTGTCGAGCGCGAGACCGGTTTCCACCTGGCCAATATGAACGAGGTGCGGCTGACCCTGCGCAATCCGGACTTCACCACCGCCCAGCGCGTCGCCGCCGCCATCAACCAGGTCTATCCGAACGCGGCCCTCGCCGAGAACGGCACCGTCATCGCCCTGCGCGCGCCGGGCCAGATGGGCATGGCGGGCTTCATCAGCCAGGTCGAAAACCTGCCGGTCAGCGTCGACTCGCCGGCCAAGGTGATCATCGACGAGGTCAACGGGGTGATCGTCATGGGCGACGCCGTGCGGGTCTCCACCGTGGCCATCGCCCAGGGCAACCTGACCGTCTCGGTCCAGGAGACGCCGTACGTCAGCCAGCCGGAGCCGTTCAGCCGCGGCGGTCAGACCGTGGTCGTTCCGGACTCCGACGTTTCGGTGGAGGAAGAGCTGGGCCGCCAGATGCGGATCGTCGGCGGCGGCGTGTCGCTGACCGACCTCGTCAACGGATTGAACGCCCTCGGGGTCAGCCCGCGCGACATGATCAGCATCCTGCAGGCCATCAAGGCGGCGGGCGCCCTGCAGGCCGACATCGAGGTGATGTGAGCATGACCGATCTGGCCGTCTCCCCGTCCCTGCTCCAGCCGCCCCCGGCCGCGCCGGTCGCCACGGCCCGGATGCGCGAGACCGCGCAGGCCTTCGAGGCCTCCTTCCTGGCGCAGATGCTGAAACCGATGTTCGAGGGCCTTTCGACCGACGGCCCGTTCGGCGGCGGAGAGGCCGAGGGCACCTGGCGCGGCTTCATGATCGAGGCCATGGCCAAACAGACCGTCAAGGCCGGCGGCATCGGCCTGGCCGATCAGGTCGTCGCCCAGATGCTGAAGATGCAGGAGCAGAGCCAGTGACCGGAACCGCCGAACTCAACGCCACCGCCCGCGTGCGCCAGCTGATCGACCTGACCGAGCGGCTGACCGCCAGCCTCGGCGCCGAGGCGAAGGCCTTCGAAGCGCACCGGCCGCAGGACGCCGCCGCCAGCCTGGCGGGGACCCAGGACCTGGCCAACGCCTACCGCCGCGAGTCGGCGCAGGTGAAGGCCAATCCGGCCGTGCTGGCCGCCGCCCCGGCGAGCGAGCGCAAGGCCCTGATCAAGGTCACCGAGGCGTTCGAGGCGGTGCTGAGCCGTCATTCGCGCGCCATCGAGGCGGCGCGGATCATCTCTGAGGGGCTGGTCAAGACCATCGCCGCCGAGGTCGCCGCCCAGCGCGGCAGCCCCTCGGCCTACGGCGCCAGCGGCCGGGCCAATGCCGGCGACAGCCGCGCCGTGGCCTTCAATCGGACGGCCTGAGCGCGATCGTCCGCTCCACGCCCATGGCGTCGAGGAAGTCCGGGTCGTGACTGACCACGATCACCGCCCCGTCGTAGCCGGCGAGGGCCGCCTCCACCGCCGCGATGGATTCGAGATCGAGGTGGTT
>JBGTSL010000382.1:0-2280 GCA_041940325.1 Brevundimonas sp. | reverse complement strand
CGGGGGCGGCGGCCTTCGTAGCCGGGCCGTGGCTGCTGCCGGCCGCGATCGTGACCACCTTCGTCGGCTTCATCGGCCTGTTCGCCGCCCGCGGCCTGCGCGACATGGCGGCCTGGTCGGTGGTCGGCTCCATGGGCGTGCTGCTCAGCGCCATTTCCGTGTTCAGCGCCGAGGCCATGGGCCCGGCCCTCTATTACATGCTGCATTCGACGCTGGCCGGAGCGGCCCTGTTCCTCGTCGCCGACCTGATCGCCAGGCGGCGGGCCGAGCACGGCGACGCCCTGACGCTGGCCCCGAGCTTCGCCCAGTCGGGTGTGCTGTCCGGCCTGTTCTTCCTGGCGGCGATCGGCGTGGTCGGCCTGCCGCCGCTGTCGGGCTTCGTCGGCAAGCTGCTGATTCTGGACGGCGTGCGGGCGGCGCCGGCGGCGGCGTGGATCTGGGCGGCCATACTGATCACCACCCTGATCGGGGTGCTGGCCTTCGCCCGGGCGGGCAGCCGGCTGTTCTGGAAGAGCGCGGAGCTGGAGGGCGAGATCGCCGTCCGCGTGCTGCGCGGCCGGGTGGTCGGCGTCGGGGCCGCGGCGGCCCTGCTGGCCGCCCTGGCGCTTTTGGCCGTGCTGGGCGGGCCGGTGACGGCGTACACGGAAGCGACGGCGGCGCAGCTGTTCGCGCCGCAAGGCTATGTCGAGGCTGTGCTGGGCGAGACCGCGGGAGGCCGCCGATGATCCGTCGTCTGCTGCCCCACCCCGCCCTGAGCGTCCTCGTCGCCGCGGTCTGGATGCTGCTGGTCAATGACCTCACCGTCGGCGCCATGCTGCTCGCCCTCGTGATCGGCGTGCTGGCCCCGCTGGTCACCAGCCGGTTCTGGCCCGACCGCCCCAGGATCCGCTTCGGCCCCGATCTGGTCGGCTATATCGCCATCGTCCTGTGGGACATCGTCGAGGCCAATTTCCAGGTCGCCTGGATCATCCTGACCCGCCGCAACCGCGATCTTCGCGCACGGTGGCTGGTGGTCCCGCTGGAGCTGCGCTCCGCGGAGGCCATCACCGTTCTGGCGGGAACGATCACCCTGACCCCCGGCACGGTGACCGCCGACGTCTCCGCAGACGGCCGCACCTTGCTGGTCCACGCCCTCGACGTCGCCGACCCGCAGGCCGAGGTGGCGCGCATCAAACAGAGGTACGAGACCCGACTGCTGAAGGTGTTCCGATGACCGGCTCCCTGTTGCCCATCGCCCTGGCCTTCGCCCTCGCCTGCGTCAGCCTGGCCATTCTGCTGAACCTGTACCGGCTGGTGCGCGGCCCGACGTCGGCCGACCGCATCCTCGCGGTCGACACCCTGACCATCAACGCCATCGCCCTGATCGTCGTGTTCGGCGTGGCCCAAGCGACCCAGACCTATTTCGAGGCGGCCCTGCTGCTGGCCATGGTCGCCTTCGTCGGCACGGTGGCCTACTGCAAATTCCTGCTGCGGGGAGACATCGTCGAATGAGCCTCGCCGCCGAAATCGTCGTCGCCTTCCTGCTGGTCATGGGCGCGGGCTTCATCCTGATCGGGTCGTGGGGCCTGGCCCGGCTGCCGTCGCTGATGACCCGGCTGCACGGGCCGACCAAGGCCAGCACCCTGGGCGTCGGGGCCTGTCTGATCGCCTCGATGATCTATTTTCCGGCGTCCGGGGGCGCATGGTCGGCGCATGAGCTGCTGATCGCCATCTTCCTGTTCCTGACCGCGCCGGTCTCGGCGAACATGATCGCCAAGGCGCATCTGCATCGCCAGGGGCACGGCATCGATCCCAACCCGGCCGACGGCATCGTGAGCGGCCTGCCCCGGCCGCCCGGCGGCGACGACTGGGCCACCTTCCACGGCGCGGCCGACGACCCCGATCCGGAACCGCAGCAGGTTCCGCCGGGCCGCCGGCGCGGCTGACCGAAGGGCCGCCGCCCATTGCAGCCCGGGCCGGCAGGGGGCATTTGCCCCCCATGCCCGCCTCCCCCGCCTATCGCCCCGAGCCCCGCTTCTTCGATCTGGGGGCGGACTACGGCGACGCCGTGCGGGCGGCTGACTTCCCGCAGACGGTCCTGCGCTTCAAGCGTGCCCTCCCGGACCACCGGGTGGCCGTACTGCACAGCATGCTGACGCCGAACGAACGAACCAGCCAGTGGCGAAACATCCAGGAGGGAAAAGCGGACCTGGTCATCGGAGCCCGCTCGGCTATCTTCGCCCCGATCCCTGACCTGGGCCTGATCGTCGTCGATGAAGAGCACGAGCCGAGCTACAAGCA
>JBGTSL010000381.1:0-2282 GCA_041940325.1 Brevundimonas sp. | reverse complement strand
GCGATCCGGCCGCCCTTTTTCGTGCCCTGATGACCGCGACAATCCGGCCGGTACATGCACGACATCGCGTTCCGCTACATCGGCGACATCGATGACAGGCGAGACAACCTTGTCGGTCTCCGCCGCGATCCCCACAGTCGATGGATGAGCGTTTCGATCGTCCCGTTCCGCCCCGATCACGCCGCCGCCTGGGCCGCGCTGAACGAAGCCTGGCTGGCGGAGGGTGGGTTCGCCGTCGAGGGCAAGGACCGCAAGGTCATCGACGACCCGCAGGGCGCCATCCTTGACGCCGGCGGCCGCATCTTCATGGCCGAGCGGGGCGGCGAGGCGATCGGATGCTGCGCCCTGATGGCCATGGACGACGGCGGCTACGAGGTGGCCAAGATGACGGTGTCGCCGGCTGCGCGCGGTCTCGGCCTCGGCCGCCGCCTGCTCGAGGCCTGCGAGGCCGCCGCCCGGACCGCCGGGGCGCCGCGCCTGTATCTGGAGACCAGCAGCACGCTGAAGCCCGCCGGCGCCCTCTACCGCGGCTTCGGCTTCGTCGATCTGCCGCCCCGGCCCAGCCCCTACGTCCGGGCCGACGTGTGGATGGAGAAGCGGCTCGGCTGACCGGAGGCTTCGCCGCTATTCCTTCGACAGGTCCTGCTTCTGGAACCAGGCCAGCGCGCCGGCCAGCGGAACCAGCGTCCACAGGCCGAGGCTGACCCAGGACTTGAGAATGACGCCGTCGGGCAGGGCGGCCGCGCGTTCGCCGCCGGCGATGGCGGCGCTGACGGCTTCGACCGCCGCGCCCGGATTGATCAGCATCGCCAGCCAGGCGTCCGGCATGATCCCCATCGGCGCCAGCATGTTGGGCGAGAAGAACTGCGCCACGCCGAGCACCAGCGGCACGAACAGCGCCGCCAGCAGGGATCGGGTCACCGCCGCCGCCAGCATGCCCATCATCGTGAACTGCAGGATGCGCAGCCACGACAGGCCGAGCTGGCCGACGAACTGTCCGAAGGCCTCGCCCGTAGCGTTGAACACCACCTGCCGCTCGAAGATCGCCGCCCGGATGAAATTCTCGATCACGGCCGCGACCAGCATGAACAGCATGGCGACGAGGGCGATCCCGGCCACCGTCGTCAGCTTGCCGAGCATCAGGTTGACGCGGCTGTTCCGGGCGCTGATCAGCCGCCAGGTCTCCCAGCGATAGTCGCCGGCGTAGAGGGTCGCCGCGCCGATCAGCACGAAGGCCAGGACGAGGGGGTTGGCGACGTTGCCGGCCGCCTGCACCAAGGCCCCGGCGAGGTCGAGCTGACCCCCCGAAGCCATCATCTCGCGCAACCCCGGAGGGGCCTCGGCGTCGGCCAGCAGCTTGGCCTCGTTGGCCTTGAGTACGAAATTGGTGATCGCACCGATGGCGATGGTGATGATCGGGACGAACAGCAGGCTCCAGAAGATCAGCGTGCGGTTCTTCGACAGGCGGAATCCTTCCGCGCGGATGGCGTCAACGAGCATGGATCGTCTCCGGCGTCTGGACGGAGCCCGTCTCGGTGAAGAAGATGGCCTCGAGGTCGGTGCCGACCCAGCGCGCCTCGTGGATGTCGACCCCGGCCTCGACCAGGGCGCGGATCAGGGAGGGGCCCTCGTCGCGCGTGACGTCGGCCAGCACGGCGTCGCCCTCGGCGGTCCCCTTGGCGCCCAGCACCGACAGGACCTTTTCCGCCGGCGTCGCCGCCAGCCGCAGCCGCTCGCCCACCGCCGTCAGTTCGCCGACCGCGCCTTCGCGCACCAGCTTGCCCTTGTTCAGGATGGCGACCCGGTCGCAGACGCGCTGGACCTCCAGCAACTGGTGGCTGGCCAGGACCACGGTGACCCCGTCGTCGTCGGCGAGGCTGCGGATCAGGGCCCGCATCTCCTGGATGCCGGGAGGATCCATGCCGCTGGTCGGCTCATCCAGGATGATCAGCTCGGGGCGGCTCATCAGGGCGGCGGCCACGCCCAGCCGCTGCATCATGCCCACGGAGAAGCCGCGCACCCGGCGGTCCGCCGCCTCGGTCAGGCCGACGCGCTGCAGCCAGTGCGGAATGTCGGTCTGGCTTCCGACGCCGTGCTCCAGCGCCAGCCAGCGCAGCACCTGCCGGGCCGTCATATAGGGCGGGAAGCGCGGGGTCTCGATCATCGAGCCCATGCGGCGCATGTGGCTGACCTCGTTGACCGGTCCGCCCATGACGGTGGCCGAGCCCTCGGTGGAGCGGATCAGCCCCAGCAGGATGCGGAACAGGGTCGACTTGCCGGCC
>JBGTSL010000380.1:0-2292 GCA_041940325.1 Brevundimonas sp. | reverse complement strand
GGCAGTTCGATTGCGGTCATGAGCAGCATTCATCAATCCGGCCTCGGTCCCCTGGCGTGCGGCTACCGGATTCGCACGTCTCGGGCGGCGCACACTTTCCCCTCGCCCGTCCGGCGCAGCCGAAGGCGTAGCGGGATGGGAGGGTGAGGGCGGCGGCGCAACCGTCCGCCTCACCAAGGCTCCGAGGGCAAGAATGCAACCCCTTGGCCACGCAGCTGCGCGCCGGCCGAGGTCAACGCCCCTGCCCTCACCCTCCCAAACCTGACGGTTTGGGCCCCTCCCTCTCCCATCCCGCAATGCGGGACGGGCGAGGGGAAGGAGCGGCCGCCCAAGATGTGTGAACGTCGTAGCGCGTGCGGCCCGGACACCGTCCGATCTCGACGGACGAAGGCGTGCAGCGCCGCATTGATGAATCCCATTCATGACGACATGCAGCTTGGAGCGGCTAATCCGACAACGCCGGCCCGGCTACCTAGTCCGGCGACGGACGGGAACGCACGCCATGGCAATCGAACTGAGTCTCGATGACACCTCTACGGTCGACAAGGCGGAGACTCCGTGGGCGGCGGTCGTCTGCCTCTCCCTTCTGACCTTTCTCCTGGTCGGACTGGAGTTCCTGCCGGTCAGCCTCCTGACTCCGATTGCCCGGGATCTGGCCATCTCGAAAGGGCAGGCCGGGCAGGCGATTGCCGTGTCGGGGTTCTTCGCCGTGCTCACCAGCCTGTTTGGCAACGCCCTGCTGGCGAGGCTCGACCGCAGGACGGTCGTGCTGCTCTATACGGCGGTGCTGGCCGCTTCGAGCCTCGCTGTCGGCCTCGCGCCGAACTACGGCGTCTTCCTGGCCGGGCGGGTCCTGGTCGGGATTGCGATCGGCGGCTTCTGGTCGCTCTCGACGGCGATTCTGGCGCGGCTGGCTTCAGGACCCGACCTGCCGAAAGCGATCGCCCTGCTGCAGGCCGGCACCGCGTCCGCGCTCGTCGTCGCCGCACCGCTCGGCAGCTTCCTCGGCGAACTGATCGGGTGGCGGGGCACCTTCCTCGTCACGGTCCCCATCGGGCTCGCGGCTCTCGTCTGGCAATGCGCCGTCCTGCCGAAGATGCCGGCGACGGAGGTCGTTTCGGTGTCCAGGATGTTCCGTCTGCTGCGCAATCGGACATTCGTCATCGGCATGGCCGCCACCGGCGTCGCCTTCATGGGCATGAACGCGCTCTCGATCTACCTGCGCCCGTTCCTCGAACGCTTCACCGGCCTCGACGTGACCAGCCTGTCGCTGGTGCTCCTGGGCCTGGGTCTGGGAGGCCTGGGGGGATTGTCCATCGCCGGCTTCCTTCTCCGGCGAAACCTCACCGCCATGCTGATCGGGCTGCCGGGCGCGCTGGCGCTGCTCGCCCTGCTGCTGATCGTCGTGGGTCCGTTGCTTTGGGCCACCGCCGCCCTGCTGATCCTGTGGGGGCTGTTCAACGCCCCGGTTCCGGCGGCATGGAATACATGGATGGCCAGGGTCATCCCCGACGACCTCGAGCCCGGCGGCGGGCTGCAGGTCGCCCTGATCCAGTTCGCCATCGCCGGCGGCGCTGCCGCGGGCGGCCTGCTGTTCGACACGGCCGGGTGGTGGAGCGCCTTCCTGCTCGCCGCCGCGCTGCTGACGGGCTCAGCCCTGCTCGCCGCCGCCGCTACCCGGGCGCCGCGCCGGTGAGCCGCGCGCCGAGCCCCGGCCCTTGCGGCACCACCGCCGCGCCACCGGCGAAGGCCGGGGGCGGGTCGGTGAGGGTCAGGAACTGCGGGGCCTCGTCGAACTGCTGCTCCAGCCGCTCCGGCCCGCCGATCGCGGCGGCCGCGTGCACGCTGGCGAGGTGGGCGACCGGCCCGCTCGGGTTGTGCAGCGAGCAGGCGATGCCGCGCGCCGCCGCCGCCTCGGCGATGCGCAGGCACTCCCTGAGCCCGCCGGCGTATTTCACGTCGGGCATCACCACGTCGACCGCCGCGCCGTCGAGATAGGGCCGGAAGCCGTCGAGCCCGGTCATCAGCTCGCAGCCGGCCAGCCGCATGCCGGCGTCGGCCGTCCGCGCCCGCAGCGTGCGCAGCGTTGGCACCGCCTCCGGCGTCTCCGGCACCGGGCACTCGAACCAGACGACGCCGAGGGCCGCCAGCCGCGGGATCAGCGCCGCCGCCCGCTCCGCCGTGAAGCGCCAGTGGCAGTCGACCATCAGCCCGGCGCCGGCCGGCAGCACCGCGCCGGTCGCCGCGATCCGGTCGAGCCCGGCCGCGATCAGCGCCTCGCCCTCCGGCCGG
>JBGTSL010000379.1:0-2295 GCA_041940325.1 Brevundimonas sp. | reverse complement strand
GCAAATCGGCGGTAACGGATCAGTTCGATCGTCCGGCCTATCTGCTGGACGGCATGGCTGTCGAACTTGGTAAAGTCAGCCGCAATGCAAATCATCCGCGGCGCGCTCCAGTCGATCGCCTCCGATGCCGGCTTGCCCAGCTTGTCGACGTTGAAGGCCCATTCGAAGGCCGCCGACCGCTCGACGTTGCCGTACAGGTCGCCCGGCTCGAGACGCAGGCCGTCGTACTCGCGCCACTCGTCGGGATAGCCGATCTTCACGCCGAAGCGGCTCATCTTGTAGAGCGCCTGCTCCTTGGTCTCCGGGCTCATCCAGTCGAGGCCCTGGATGCGGGCGGTCATGGCGGCGCGCAGGTTGGCGACGAGTTCCTCCATCTGGGCCTTGGACTCGGCCGGGAAGTGGCGCGCCACGTATTCGCGGCCCAGCACCTCGCCCAGCGAGCCGTCGACGGTGGTCACGCCGCGCTTCCAGCGCGGCTGGTTCTCGGGCTGGCCGCCGAGGGTCTTGCCGTAGAAGTCGAAGCGGTTGTCGACGAAGGCCTTCGAAAGATAGGGCGAGGCCTGGCTGATCACATGGAAGGCCTGCCAGGACTGCAGGGTCTCCACCGGCGTCTCGGCGAACACCCGGGCCATGCCCGGGAAGGCGGTGTTGTTGGCGGCGATCAGGGTCGGCACGTGCGCGATGCCCGCGCCCTCCGCCCAGGCGGCCCAGTCGAAGCCCGGCGCCGCCGTGGTCAGCTCGGCCACCGTCATCGGGTTGTAGATCTTGTCGATCTGGCGGTTCTGCACCGCCGTCCAGTGCTGTTCGGCGAGGCGGGTCTCGAATGCGACGATATCCGCCGCCGCCTGTTCGTGGTTTGGCCAGCCGGCCAGTTCGAGCGCCTTGGCGACATAGGCCTGATAGGCGGTCTTCTGCGCGGCGAAACTGTCTTCCAGATAGTAGTCGCGGTCGGGCATGCCGATGCCGCCCTGGACGACGTAGGCGCTGGTCTTGCGGGCGTCCTGCAGGTCCTCGAAGATCTGCACGCCGAAGATTGACGAGCCGAAGCCGCTCTGGGTCCGGCCCATCAGCGCCGCGATCTCCTCGCGGGTGTCGGCGGCGCGGACCTCGGCCAGATCGGCCTGCAGCGGGCTTGCGCCGAGGCGCTCCACCGTCGCCTCGTCCATGAAGCTGCCGTAGAAGGCGCCGATCCGCCCCGCGTCCTCGCTGGCGCCGGGATTGGTCACGCTCTCCTCGATCAGGGTCTTGAGGTTCTCCTGCGACCGGTCGTGCAGGACGTGGAAGGCGCCGAAGGAGGTGCGGTCCGCCGGGATCGGCGTGATGTCGCTCCACCGTCCGTTGGCGAAGCGGTTGAAGTCGGACCCGGGGCGGACCGAGGTGTCCATGCCGGTCATGTCGAAGCCGAACTCGCCGATGGCGGGCTGGGTCGTGGACGGAATCTCCACGATCGGCGGCGCGTCCTGGGCGGCGGCGGCGGTGGCGGCGAGCGAAAGCACGGCGGCGGCCGCGCAGGCCATGAGGCGAAGCTTGAGCATTGAAGGGACCCCGATTGAGACTGGCCGGCAACCTGACTCAAGGGCGGGGTTCTGTCGTGGCGAAAGTCGCCAGATTACAAACTTCTCATCTGCGCGCGGCAAAAGTCGGCCAGGGCCCGGGGATACAGCTGGTGCTCCGCCGTCAGCACCCGTTGCGCCAGGCTGGCGGGCGTGTCGGCGGAGAGCAGGGGCACAGCCGCCTGCGCCAGGATCGGTCCCTCGTCGACGCCCTCGGTGACCAGATGCACCGTGCACCCCGCCTCCCGATCGCCTGCCGCCAACGCCCGGGCGTGGGTGTCCAGGGGATTCAAGGAGGCGTAGGCCACCCGCACCTTGACCTGACCCGGCCCCGGCTCGGGCACCGGCATCCGCCGCAGCTCGAGGACCTCCGGCCCGCCCGGCTCGTCGGCGACCATCACCGCAACCGGAAGTGCCGGCCGAACCGCCCGCTGAGCCCTCATGCGAGGATCTGAAGGCCCAGGCCGTCGCAGCTCGCCGCGCCCGCAACTGGGCGAAGGCCCGGCGCCGCTGTACGCGCGGGTCAAACAGATGATCAAGCAGCACATCGACGACGGTAGCTGGCCGCCGCATCACCGTGTGCCCTCGGAAAGCGAACTGGTCAGCCAACTGGGCTTCAGCCGCATGACCATCAATCGCGCCCTGCGCGAGCTCACAGCCGAGGGGCTGTTGGTGCGCATGCAAGGTGTCGGCACCTTCGTAGCCGAGCCCAAAGGCCGCTCGGCGCTGTTCGAAGTGAACA
>JBGTSL010000378.1:0-2303 GCA_041940325.1 Brevundimonas sp. | reverse complement strand
GACGGTTCCGAACAGGCCGATGAAGGGCGAGGCGGTGGCGACGACCGACAGCACGCCCAGGCCGTTCTCGACGCGCTGGCTCTCACGCGCGATCAGGCTGTCGAGCGCCCGGTCGATGCGGGCCATCAGCATATTGCCCTGCCCTTCCGTCAGCGGTCCGCGCGTCCGCGCCTCGCGCCAGTCGGCGAGGGCGACGACCAGCATCCGCGGCAGGGGATGGGCGGGATCGGGCCCGGCCTGCTGGGCGATCTCCTCCAGCGAGCGGCCCGAGCCGACCGCCTTCTCGAAGGCGGTGGCGTGGCGGTTCATGGCGGCGAACCGGACCGCTTTGTCGATGATCACCGCCCACGACCAGACCGAGGCGACGGCCAGCCCGATCATGATCGCTTTCACGACCAGGTCGGCCTCCATGAACAGGGTCAGGGGGTTGAGCATCGTCGATGCTTCGGCGGCGATGGTCATTCGGTCGTCCTCTTTCGTCCGTGCGTCCTGTGCACCGGACCCGCGTGGCGGATATGTGGCGATTCAAGCGGGTCTAGCGAGGTCTGGCAGAACCGTCACCTTACTGCACGTGACAGGTTCGCAATGTGGTCAGGGTTCGCCCGTCAGCCAGGGCCGGACCTTTTCGACGAGAAGCCGCGCGGGCCGGCGCGGACGGCCGTCCATGTGGATGCAAACCGCCTCGACCCCGGCCCGGCACAGTTCCTCCTCGCCGCGCGTGATGGTCTGCGAGATCAGCAGCCTCGGCCCCCTGATGGCTTCGTAATGGGTGCGCACGACCAGTTCCTCGTCGATCCGGGCCGGCCGGAGGAAGGTCAGGGACATCTTCGAGACCACGAAGGCCATCGGCTCGTCGCCGTCGAGCAGTTCGGCGTGGCCGACCCCCATCAGGCGCAGGGCGTCCGACCGGCCGCGCTCGAAATAGCGCACGTAGTTGCCGTGATAGACCAGGCCTGTGAAGTCGGTGTCCTCGTAATAGACGCGGACCGGAAGGCGGTGCTCGCGGCCCTCGAAACGGCCGGCGGTGGGGCGGTCGGTCATCGGCGGCCCCCTCCCCCGACACTGGGCGCCCGGGTCAGGAAGCCGGGGCAGAGGTCGCGCAGCATCTCGTCGAACTCGGCCTTCAGCGGGTCGGTCTCCATCAGGATGCGGTTGGGGCGGGAGATGAAGACGACCAGGTCGTCGCCGGCGGAGACGTAGCCGCAGACGGCGCGGCGGCGGCCCCGCTCGGTGTAGCGCACCACGGCGCCCGGCCCGACGTGGTCGCGCAGCTGGGCCCCGGCGCGTTCCTCCGGCGACGGCTCGCCGCCGCCGAGCCCGCCGCCGCGGGTGACGAGCCAGAGCAGCAGGAGGCCGAGAATCAGCACGGCGGCGCCCAGCACCGCGATCAACCGTTCGACCCTGATCCTGCGTGGCGTCATGCACCCTCCCTTCCCCGCGAGCATGACGGGGTTCGCGGGCGGGGTGAAGGGCTACTTGCCGCCGAACAGGCCGCCCTGCTCCGGGGCGCGCGGCGGTTCGGTCAGGCCGAGGTGGGCGTAGGCCCGGGCGCAGGCCATGCGGCCGCGCGGGGTGCGCTGGATGAAGCCCTGCTGCAGCAGATAGGGCTCGATGACGTCCTCGACCGCGTCGCGGGCCTCGGCGATGGCGGCGGCGAGGGTGTCCATGCCGACCGGGCCGCCGCCGTAGTTCTCGATCAGGGCCTTGAGGAAGCGGCGGTCGTTGCCGTCGAGGCCGGCTTCGTCGATCTCCAGCCGGCTGAGGGCGCGGGCGGCGGCGAGTTTGTCGATTGAGGCCGAACCCTCCGCCGTTGCGAAATCCCGCACGCGGCGCAGCAGGCGGCCGGCGACGCGGGGGGTGCCGCGCGAACGGGAGGCGATTTCGCGGGCGCCGTCCTCGGCGATGGGCGCGCCCATCTTGCGGGCCGCGCCCATGATCACCCGGACCAGCTCGTCGGGGGTGTAGAATTCGAGACGCAGGGGGATGCCGAAGCGGTCGCGCAGGGGCGTCGCCAGCAGGCCGGCGCGGGTGGTGGCTCCGACGAGGGTGAAGGGGGCCAGATCGATCCTCACCGACCGCGCCGAGGGGCCCTCGCCGATGATCAGGTCGAGGACGTGGTCCTCCATGGCCGGATAGAGGATCTCCTCGACGTTGGCGGCGAGCCGGTGGATCTCGTCGATGAAGAGGACGTCGCGCGGCTCGAGGTTGGTCAGGATCGCCGCCAGATCGCCCGCCTTGGCCAGGATCGGCCCCGAGGTCGCTCGGAACCCCACGCCCAGCTCGCGCGACACGATCTGCGCCAG
>JBGTSL010000377.1:0-2306 GCA_041940325.1 Brevundimonas sp. | reverse complement strand
TGGTCTATCACCTCAAGGAATGGGTGCAGGGCAACCACAAGGTCGAGCGCAAGGTCGATGACGACAAGGGCGGCACCATGCGGCTGGGCGCCTACGACGCCCGGCTGGCGGCCGACAGCAAGATCGCGCAGATCTACGGCGGCACCGAGATCAGCGAGCGGCATCGCCACCGCTACGAGGTCAACATCAACTACCGCGACGCCGTGGAGCAGAAGGCCGGCCTGGTGTTCTCAGGGCTGTCCCCGGACGGCGTCCTGCCCGAAACCGTCGAGCGGGACGATCACCCGTGGTTTATCGGGGTTCAGTATCATCCGGAACTCAAGAGCCGGCCCTTCGCGCCCCATCCCCTGTTCGCCGGCTTCATCGGCGCCGCCGTGGTGCAGAGCCGCCTGGTCTGACCGGCGACGGGATCGCCGCTGCAACCTAGCGATCGTCGCCGGCTCCCGGATGCGGGCGGGCGAGCCCTTCGAAAGGCCGTCGCTGGCGGCAGCGCACGCAGACCTGAGTGCCCGGCTGGCTGCGGCTGTCGACGAACAGATGGCCCTTCCGGGCGCAGCGCAAGGTCTCGAACATGGCCGTCCTCAACTTCATGCCGAGGATACGCCTGTCAGCGCGATCTGGCCATCACCCGGTGGACCGCCGGCGCGACCTACGTCGGCGGCGGGTCTGACGCGGCGGCGCGGACCAGCAGGGCGTCGACAGGTTGCATCACGCCGTTACTCGCCACCTTCTCCTCGCCGGTCAGGCGGGCGCGCGCGCCGCCTTCGGAGGTCGCCACGATGGCGGACCCGTCGCGTGTGAAGGTCAGCAGGGTGTTGGCCGCGGTCCGCATCTGGACACTGCCGTCCGCGTCCCCGTCGAGGGCGGCCTCGATATCCTTTCGCGTCAGGGCGCCTGGAACGATGTGCGTCCGCAGCAGGGCAGCGTTCTCCGCCCGTCGGCTCTCGTCGGCGACGTCGGTCGGTGCGGCGCCCGCGGGAAACGCCGCGTCGGCCGGGGCGAACAGGGTGTAGGGCCCGGTCCCCTCGAGCACCCCGTTCAGGCCGGCGTTGGTCGCGATGCGTCCGAGCGTGCCGAACCCGGCCTCGGCCCGCAGCGTCGCCGCGAGGCTGCGCGAGGAGGGCTCGACCTGCTCCGCGGTTTCCGGGCCTTTCCCGGTCTCACCGCCGCAGGCGGCGAGCAGGACGACGGCGAGTGGCGTCAAGGCGCCGCGCATGACAGTTCGCATGTCTGGATCTCCGGGCGAATTCAGGTGAGCAGCTGGATGGCCGCCTGGACCAGCTGGGTGGTGGGATCGACCCGGTAGACATAGCCGTCGTTGTACCGGTACCGGGCCGTGGCCGTGTCGACGTACTGGTCGCGGTACGCATACGGCACGTTGTAGACGTCGTAGCCGGCGGGCATCGGCTGTCCCACCGTGATCGGCTGACCGGTCAGCAGGGCGACCACCTGGGTGATGGCCTGGGTCTGGGGATCGACCCCGTACAGGGCGCCGTTGGCGTAGCGATAATCCATCGGGGCGTTCAGCCCGAAATAGTCGGTGTAGTACTGCGGAACCGGCTGCCACTCGTATTGCGACGGCCACACCGCGCCGGGGGCGAGGGCGCCACCGAGAACGGGCAGCCAGCCGCTGACCGAACCGCGAGGGTCATACTTGTAGAGATAGCCGTTGTCGTAGCGCCAGTCGCCGTCGCGGTTCTGGCCCCAGAGGTCCGCGTAGCGGGCGCGGGCGATCTTGCGTTCCTGCCCCGGCGGCAGGCAGCCATTGTTGCGTTTGGCCAGACCCGGCGGGCAGCCCGCGATCAACCCGCGGTCGCGGTCGGGGCGGAAGACGTCGACGATCCGGCCGTCCCGGTCAGGGGATATGGGGAGCCTGGCGTCGTTCGCCCGGGGGCGGCTGCGCCGGTCGTCATCGCCGCCCCGGCCCCGCTCCTCGCTGCGAACCTCGGGCCCGCGCGCCATCTCGCGCATCTTCGGCGTCACGGTCCGGAACTCGCGATCGGCGCGATCCTGACCGCGTCCGCGGCCTTCGCCGCCACGATCGGGCTTGTCGGCGCCGCGGCCGCCCCTGTCCTGGGCGCGCTCGCCGCCCTTGCCCTGACCCTGGTTCTGCGCTTCGGCCGCCAGAGGCAGGCTGAGCGCAAGGGCGGCGGCGGCTATGGTCGGAATGAATTTGTTCATGACGGGACCTCTCGTGGAGGCCGGTCAAACGTGCGGCGGCCCGCAACCGTTCCTGTATCGACGGCGTCCAGGGAGCGCTTTGGCGGACAGGGTGGGATTCGAACCCACGGTAGGCTCACGCCTAC
>JBGTSL010000376.1:0-2309 GCA_041940325.1 Brevundimonas sp. | reverse complement strand
CAGCTCTACCGCCTCACGCCGCTGCAGACCTCCTTCGGCTGCAACATGCTGGCGCTGAACAACGGCCGGCCCGAGACGCTGGACCTCAAGACCATGCTCGCCGCCTTCATCGCCTTCCGGCCGCAGCCGGAGGTGCGCGACCGTCTCGGCCTGATGGGCGAGTCCGGGCCGGACTGACCGCACGCCCGGTCGATGTTACCGAGAATTTAGTTTTCAAGGCCGCCCGCAGATGTAAAGCTTCCTTGTCTGCACTGTGGGGGAGGCCGACATGACCGCCGAAGCGACGACCGAGGTGGCGCCCGGAGCCGTAGGGCCCGTGCGCGAGAAGGATCGCATCCACAACCTCGACATGCTGAGAGGCTGGGCCATTCTCGGCATCCTCGCGGTCAACGCCATGGCGTTCGCCTGGCCCGTCGAACTGATGATGGCCGAGGCGCCGCCTCCGGGTGATCTCAGCCGCGCCGACGTGATCGGCCTTTGGGTCACCGACGTCTTCTTCTCCGACAAGATGCGGACCCTGTTCACCATGCTGTTCGGGGTGTCGGTCTTCCTCGTCGGGGGCGAGCGGACGGACCCGACGCGCGGCAGGGTGCTGGTCCGCCGCCTGCTGTGGCTGGGCCTGTTCGGACTGCTGCACGGGGCCCTGCTCTGGTACGGCGACATCCTGCTGCACTACGCCTACTGCGGCCTTCTGGTCATGCTGATGCGGTCGTGGTCGGCCAAACGCCTGCTTTGGGTCGGCGGGCTGATCACCCTGCTGTGGGGCGTCGTCGCGACCCTGGCGATGTGGGGCATGGCCAACCTGCCGCCCGAGTTCGCCGAACAGATGGAGGCCGGCCGACCGACCGTGACGCCCGAGTCGATCGCGGCCGCGGTCGAGGTCTTCCGGTCCGGGTGGCCCGCCGGGCTGATCGAAAACCTCAAAAGCTGGGCCATCTTCCAGCTGATGGCCAGCCCGTTCCTGATCCCCATCACCGTGCCCCTGATGATGGTCGGCCTCGGCCTGTTCAAGTCGGGCTATCTGTCGGGTCGGGCGCCGATGTGGTCCTATCTGCTCGTCCTGCTGATCGGCGGCGCCAACCTCGCGCTGTTCGCTTACTGGGGCTGGCAGAAGGCGATGGCGGGCGAAGGCGCCGATCCGACCGGCGGCCTCGCCGCCGCGGCCGGCGGCATGGCCCCCCTGATCACCCTGTTCTACGCCACCGTCCTGATCCTGATGGTCCGGTTCGGGCTGAAGCCGCTGACCCGAATCTTCGTCCCGGTCGGCCGCATGGCCTTCACCAACTATCTGACCCAGACCCTGATCATGGTGACCCTCTACTATGCGCCGTGGGGCCTGATGTGGTTCGGGACCCATTCGCCGGTCGAGATGTGGCAGGTCGTCGGGGCCGTCTGGATCGCCCAGCTGATCTGGTCGCCGCTATGGCTGTCAGTGTTCCAGATGGGCCCGCTGGAGTGGGTTTGGCGATGCCTGACCTACGGGCGGATGGTGCCGATCCGGAGGACGGCGGCCGCCTGATCGTTGCCCGATGCCGGGCGATGGCTTAATCGCCCGGCATGACCGACGCCGCTCCTCCCCGCCCCGAAGCCCGCGCCCCCCGGGGCTTCGCCGACCGCCGCGGCCGCGACCTGATCGCCGAGCGGCGGCTGGTGACGCGGGTCTCCGCCGTCTACGAGCGCTGGGGCTTCGAACCGCTGGACACGGGCGCCTTCGAATACGCCGACGCCCTGGGCAAATTCCTGCCCGACGCCGACCGGCCGAACGAGGGCGTCTTCGCCCTGCAGGACGATGACGAGCAATGGATCGCCCTGCGCTATGATCATACCGCTCCGCTCGCCCGCTATGTGGCCGAGAACTGGGAGCGCATCTCCAAGCCGTTCCGTCGCTATTCGGCAGGCCCCGTGTGGCGCAACGAGAAGCCGGGGCCTTTCCGCTTCCGCGAATTCATCCAGTGCGATGCTGACTCGGTTGGCGTGGCTGGTCCTGCCGCCGATGCCGAGATGATCGCCATCGCCGCCGAGGCGATGCAGGCTGCCGGTGCCGCGCGGGGCGAATACGTGATCCGCGTCAACAGCCGCCAGATCCTCGATGGGATCATGGAAACGGCAGGCGTGGTCGATCCGGCGCAGCGCGCAACCGTGCTGCGTGCGCTCGACAAGTTCGACAAGTTCGGCGTCGAAGGGGTCACGCTGCTGCTGGGCAAGGGCCGCAAGGACGAGTCCGGTGATGTGACGCAAGGCGCAGGTCTTGCGGGCAACCAGATCGATGTGCTGATCGAGTTCATCACCTCGCGTTCCGTCACGCGCGC
>JBGTSL010000375.1:0-2310 GCA_041940325.1 Brevundimonas sp. | reverse complement strand
CAAGGTCGAGATCGTGTCGATGAACCACGGCTTCACCGTCGATCGCGACAGCCTGCCGGACGCGGTGGTCGAGACCCACGTCAGCCTGTTCGACGGCACCAACTGCGGCATCGCCCTGAAGGAAAGGCCGGTGTTCAGCGTTCAGCATCACCCGGAGGCGTCGCCGGGGCCGACCGACAGCCTCTATCTGTTCCAGCGCTTCGCGGATTCGATGAAGGGCTGAGGCCGTCCGGCATGACCGGGATGGCAGGGTAGGCATTGAAAAAATGCGATGTGCGACTCCGTTGGATCGGAGTCGCAAATATGGGGAAGCGGAATCCGGGCCTGAGGGCGGCGCCGGTGGTTGATTCGTGCTGTCAAAGACCAGGCCCGGTGGGGCTTTGAGCATTGAAGCACGGCCTTGCGTCAGGATCGGTCGTAGTCCGCGCCGGCGACTGTTCCCGTCCCCGGGGGAGGGTGCGGGAGTGTCGGAATGACCCGCGAAGTGTCGGGATGACAGGGTCCGGGATGGCAGGGTCTGGTCGTCTGTTGTGTGGTCAGCCCGCCGGGGCCTTCGGCTCGGCCTGGAACATCTTGTTAACGATCACCCAGCGCCCGTCGATCCGCGACAGGGCCATGTAGTCGGTGAAGCGGACGGCCGGATAGTCGAGGATGATCTTGGCGATCGCGGTGTCGCCGGTGACGTCTATGCTCTCGATCCAGCGCCGACGTCGGGCCTCGTCGGCGGCCGGAGCGCCCGACGCGCGGCTGATGTACTGCTCCGCCGTCATCCGGATGAGGGTCCCGTTGCGCATGCCCCAGAGCTGGGCGTCGGCGTGGAAGGCGGGGCGGAACTCGTCGGCCAGGCCGGTGGCGTGGCCGCGCAGATAGGCCTCGAGCGGCGCGCGCACGTCGGCGTCGACCGCCTGCACCTCCGGCGAATGAGCCCGCCAGGCGTCCTGGGCCAGTACGGGACCGGCAGCCACGACTGCGGCGAGGGCGGCGGCTATAATCAACGGTTTCATGGCGGTCTCCGGCTCCGGTCCCCGATCGCAGCCAAGCATATTCGTAGGCAGCGGTGAAGGCGGGCGGCGACCATGCCGGTCAGGGCAGCGGGGCGAAGCTGCGCTCCTCGCGCAGGGCGCTGGCCTTGCGGACGGCCACAGGCGCGGCGTTGAGCCAGTAGTCGGCGTCTTCGAACCGCCTGCTGCGCCGGCGCTCAAGACCGCGCCTCCGGCGCAGGGCGGCGTTTTCGAGAAGGCGGGCATGCAGGGCGCGGGGCGAAAGTTCAGCGATAGCGGGGGAGCCGGGGACGGCGACGGCGTCGGGGCCTTGGGGCTCCACCGCCGGGCGGGCGATGGCGATGAACATGGCGGCTTTCAGTCTGTCTCGACCGCGGCGGGGTTCCTGCGCCGGGCCGTTGTGGCGTCGTCGTGTTCTGCGACGTCGACATGGTTAATCCACAGGTCTGTGGACCGTTCCGATCTCCTCATAAAAATATGCGCATAATCAGTCTCTTATGGACGTGGTTTCGCCTTTGTGGTTAACAAAAGGTAAAAGCCCCCACCGGGCGCGTCGCGCGCTATAAGGGCGGCGTGCGCTTCGACGATCGCTTTCTTGAAGAACTGAAGGCCCGCCTTCGCCCGTCCGACATCATCGGGCGGACGGTGAAGCTCAAGCGGCAGGGCCGGGAGTATGTCGGCCTCTCTCCCTTCACCAAGGAGAAGTCGCCGTCCTTCTTCGTCAACGACGACAAGGGCTTCTTCCACGACTTCTCGTCGGGCAAGCACGGCGACGTCATCAGCTTCCTGCAGGAGACGGAGCGGCTGAGCTTTGTCGAGGCGGTGCAGCGGCTGGCGGGGGAGGCGGGCATGGCCCTGCCAGCCGAGGATCCGCAGGCGGCCGAGCGGGAGCAGAAGCGGCAGGGTCTGAGCGACTGGATGGACCTGGCCCAGAAATGGTTCGCCGCCAATCTGCGCCGTTCGCCGGGCAAGGCGGCGCGAGACTATCTGGAGAAGCGCGGCCTGCCGGAGGACCAGTGGGAACGGTTCGGGCTCGGCTATGCGCCCAACGACCGCGAGGGGCTGAAGAACGCCCTGGTCCAGCGCGGCGCGAAGCCGGGCGATCTGGTCGAGGCGGGGATGCTGATTGCGCCCGAAGGCGGCGGCGCGCCCTACGACCGGTTCCGCGACCGGCTGATGTTCCCCATCCTCGACGCCCGTGGGCGGATCGTCAGCTTCGGCGGCCGGGCGATGAATCCCGACGACCGGGCCAAATATCTGAACGGGCCGGAGAGCCCGCTCTTCCACAAGGGCGCGACCCTGTACGGCC
>JBGTSL010000374.1:0-2318 GCA_041940325.1 Brevundimonas sp. | reverse complement strand
TTGGTTCCCGCGCGATTTGCGGCTGAAGATGGCGCATGGGTGGGCATATCTGGCCGGGCGCGGGTGGTGGTCTACAATACCAATGAGCTGACACCGGAGGCGTTGCCCGATGATTTATGGGGTTTTACGGAGCCGGCGTGGAACGGCCGTATCGGTTGGGCACCTACCAATGGCTCGTTCCAGGCGATGGTGACGGCGACCGCGAACACCCTGGCCAGGTCGTGCTCGCGGCGGCTGCGTTCGGCATCGTAGAGGCCGCGCAGTTGCCAGTCGCTGTTGTCGAGGAAAGCCAGCATCACGCTTTGCAGCGGTTCCACTTCGCTGTCGGGTGCCGCCACGGCCACTGGATCGCCGACGTCATCGACTCGATGAAGGGCGGCGACGAGGCTGACGCGGCTGTCTCGCAACGGGTGGCCGGCGAGGTGCGCGAGCTCACCCGCCGCTTCCCGATCTACGGATGACACGCCGATGAAGTGCCCCTTCTGCGGAAACCCGGACACCCAGGTGAAGGACAGCCGCCCGTCCGACGACGGCGCGGCCATCCGGCGCCGGCGGTCCTGTCCGCAGTGCAGCGGGCGTTTCACCACCTTCGAGCGGGTCCAACTGCGCGAACTGGTCATCCTCAAGCGCAACGGCCGCCGCACGCCCTTCGACCGGGACAAGCTGGAACGGTCCCTCGCCGTCGCCCTGCGCAAGCGGCCGGTTCACCCGGAGCAGATCGAACAGCTGGTCAGCCGGATCACCCGCCAGCTGGAAAGCCTTGGCGAGACCGAAATCCCGTCCTCGACGGTCGGCGACTTCATCATGAAGGCGCTGAAGTCGGTCGATGAGGTCGCCTACGTTCGCTACGCCTCTGTCTACAAGGACTTCCGCCACACCGGCGACTTCGCCCGTTTCCTCGGCGCCGAGGGGCTGAACGAGGGACAGGACGGCGACGACTCCGGCCGGAGCTGATGCGCCCGCGCGTCACCCTCAAGCTGGCCACCTCCCTCGACGGGCGGATCGCCACGGCGTCCGGCGAATCGAAATGGATCACCGCCGAAGCCGCCCGGCTGGAGGGCCACCGTCTGCGCGCCGCCCATGACGCCATCCTCGTCGGGGTGGAGACGGTGCTGGCCGACGACCCCGAACTGACCGCCCGCCTGCCGGGCCGGCCGGTCGATCAGCCCCTGCGCGTGGTGCTCGACAGCCGCCTGCGCACGCCGCCGACGGCCAGGCTGGCGCGGGGCGACACCCTGATCCTGACCGCCGCCGATCCCAAACCAGTGGGCGAGGCCCGGGTCGAGCGGGTGGAGGCGGCGGACGGACGGCCCGCAGCGGACGCCGCGCTCCGGGCGATCCGGCGGGCCGGCGCCGACTCGGTGCTGATCGAGGGCGGCGGCCAGGTGGCGGCCAGCTTCCTGCGCGCCGGGCTGGTCGACCGCCTGGAGTGGTTCCGCGCCCCCATCCTGCTGGGCGGGGAGGGCCGGCCCTGCGTGGCGGCGCTGGCGCTTGCAAAGCTGGCCGACGCCCCCAAGTTCCGGCGTCTGTCGGCCGAACCGCTGGGCGACGATCTGTGGGAACGCTACGAGCGCATCTGAATGTTCACCGGCATCGTCACTGACATCGGCCGCGTCCGGAAGGTCGAACAGACCCGGCGCGACCGCCGTTACGAGATCGACACCGCCTGGGACACGGCGACCATCGATCTCGGCGCCTCGATCAGCCACGCCGGCTGCTGTCTCACGGTGACGGAGAAGGGGCCCGGCTGGTTCGCCGTCGAGGTCTCGAACGAGACCCTGTCGAAGACCACCCTCGGGGGCTGGACGGAAGGCGACCGCGTCAACCTCGAGCGGGCGGCGAAGCTTGGCGACGAGCTGGGCGGCCATATCGTCTCGGGCCACGTCGACGGTCTGGGCCGGGTGGTCTCGGTGACGCCCGAGGGCGGGTCGCGCCGCATCGACATCGAGGCGCCGGAGCCGCTGCACCGCTTCATCGCCCCCAAGGGGTCGATCACCGTCGACGGAGTCTCCCTCACCGTGAACGCCGTCGAAGGCCGAACCTTCGGCGTCAACATCATCCCGCACACCTGGGAGGCGACCACGCTCGGCGCCTTGAATCCGGGCGATGCGGTCAATCTCGAGATCGACATGCTGGCGCGATACCTCGCGCGGTGGCAGGAGACGGCATGATGCAATTGGCCGCCAACATGAACGACAGCCCGATCAGCCCCATCGAGGACATCCTCGAGGACGCCCGCAACGGCAAGCCCTACATCCTGGTCGACGCGGAGGACCGCGAGAACGAGGGCGATGTCATCATCCCGGCCCAGTTCGCCA
>JBGTSL010000373.1:0-2320 GCA_041940325.1 Brevundimonas sp. | reverse complement strand
CTGAAGATCAACAGGCCGCCCCGGGAAACCGGAGCGGCCTTTTCCTAGCGTGGATCCTCAGTCGAGCCCCGGCGCGTCGGGCCCCCAGATATCGAAGGTCAGCACGCCGTCGCGCGCCGAGAGATAGATGGTCGTCTTCTCCGAGACCTCGAAGTGGAGATTTCCTTCCACCCCTCCGATCTTCACGTTCAGCCAGTACCTTCCCGCCATCAGGCATTGGGCGGCGCCCGAGAATTCGGTCGACCAATCCTCCGTCGTCAGGCGCGCTTCAAGAATCGGCCTCTGATCGATGCTCAGAACGACGGGCTCATCATCCACCCCGGTGAAGATGAACGAGACGAGATGCGTGGGTGCCGGAGGCGGCTCACCCGGCCCCACATATCGGGTCGTCAGCTCGCATCCATCCCGAGCGAATGCCGGGCTGGAGAACGCCAGAACAGTGGCGGTCGCCGCAGCTGCGATGTGAAACCACCGCATGCCCGAGCCTCTACCTCCCCCGCCCGATCGCCCCGGCGAACGCCTTCCAGCTCAGCTTCACATCCGACAGGGCCCCGGCCCGGAAGGCCCGGCCGGCGATCCACACCATCAGCAGGGCGAAGGCGAACATGCCGGCCATGGTGCCGACGACCTCGATCATCGGCGGCTCGGACGGCGCGCGGGCGCTCATCAGGAAGGGGGTGAAGAACGGCACCCACGACAGGATCTTCAGAACCGGCGCGTCGGGCGTGGCGATGGCCATCTGCATGACCAGCAGGGGCACGACCAGGATCATCATGATCGGCCCCATCAGGGTCTGGGCGTCGCGCGGCGTCTCGCAGAAGGCGCCGATGGCCGCGAACAGCACCGCGTACATCAGATAGCCGCCCACCGCATAGGCGATGAAATAGCCGATCAGGCCGCCGCTGAGCAGCACATCCGCGACATCGCCCGCCTGTTCCGGCAGACCCATGATGAGCCCCGTGGCGCCGATGCCGCCCCAGACCAGAAGCACGGTGACCGTCAGCAGGGCCACGCCCAGCACCTTGCCGGTCAAAATCTCGGTCGCCGAGGCCGAGGACAGCAGCACCTCGAGGATCTTGTTGGACTTTTCCTCCATCACGCTGTTCAGCAGGATCGAGGCGCCGGTGATGACCAGCGACCACAGCAGGAAGCCCGACGCCAGTCCGATGATCAGGGGCAGTTTGTCGCGGAACGACTTCTCTCCCCCGCTCGCGGAGTTGGGCGACAGGGCGGTTATCTCCGGCTCGAATTTGTTGGTCGCCTCGACCACGGACAGGTCAATGCCCACTGACTGGAACACCTCGCGCCGGTTGGTGTCCTTCAGCGCCCGTTCGACGAAGTCCTCGACGTTGTCGTCGGTGGCGCGGCGGGTCCAGACACGGGCGCTGGGCTTGTTCTCTATGCGGTCGAGCAGGACGACGGAGTCGAGCTGCTGCGCCTCAGGGATGTCGTCGCCCAGATAGCGGCGCACCAGCGCTTCCCGCTCTTCCCCGGGCGTGGAGGCGGCCAGGTCGGCCGGCGGGGCCACGATGTTCATCCTGAGGCCGCCGATCTGGTTCAGGGCGCTGCTCGCGGCCGCCGCGCCGGATTTTCCGCCGGCCTTCTCGGCCTCGGCCGTCGCTTCCCGCATGCGTTGCTCGCGCCGCGCCTTCTCGTCCTGCAGCGCCGTCTGGACGGCGGCGGCGAGGCCGGCGGCCTGCGGCCCCTCCTCGAGCACGACGACCTCGCGGGTCGGCTCGCTGGTCTTCATCAGGATCGGGACCGCGCCCCCGAGGACCGCGAAGATCGGAAACGCCAGCAGCGACAGCCAGAAGCCGACGGTCTTGGCGTAGGCGGCGAACTCGCGCCGGGCGATCAGCAGGGTGCGTTTCATCGGGCGGCCTCCGCGGCTTTGACGGACTGGTCCTGATCGGGGTTGTCGCCGGTCAGGCCGATGAAGGCGTCGTGCAGGCCCGGCTCGCGCAGTTCGAAGCGGCGCACGTCCAGTCCGCCGAGGAAGGCGGCCTTCAGCGCGTCCTGTCCCTGGGCGCCGCGGGTCAGGGCGGCGCGCAGCACACGGACCCCGTCGACATCCGAGATCACCTTGACCTCGTTGACGCCCGGCAGGCCGGACGCCTGTTCCGGCGCGATGGCGCCCTCCAGCTCAAGGAAGCGCGGCGAGGTGGCGCGCGCCTCGGCGACGGTGCCCTCGAACGCCTTCTGTCCCCGCGCCAGCAGCACGACCTTGTCGCACAGCCGCTCGGCGTGCTGCATCACATGGGTGGAGAACAGCACCGTGGCTCCGTCGGCGGCGAGGCCGCGGATCATCGCCTCCCGCCCC
>JBGTSL010000372.1:0-2328 GCA_041940325.1 Brevundimonas sp. | reverse complement strand
CATCGACGCGTGCGTTCCAGTGTGCGGGCCGCTCGACGTCGCGGTACTCACCCCGTCCCCGACCGAAGTGGGCGACGGCGAGGTACCGCAGCACCGATCGCCGCGTGAGCTCGGTGAGGAACTCCGTGCTCCAGCTCACCTGGGGCTGTCCCCGGGCCATGACGAGCTGGTAGCCCCGCGCGAGCCCCGCGCCGCCGAGCGCGCCGACCACGGCGCCGACGATCATGCCCGCGCCGAAGCTCAGTCCGCCCGACATGACGTCCGCCGCCACGCCCGTCGCCGCAGGCGACCGTATCGAGCTGGTTCAGTTCGTCGGCGGCGGCTGAACCTCGTCTACGCCGGCGGCAGGGCCCGGCAGGTGGGGGCTTCCTCGTTGGGCAGGCCGTAGCCGCCGAAGCGCATGTCTTCCGGATCAGCCGGGGCGTAGCCGGGCAGATCGCCATCGCCGACTTCCTGACGCAGGGCCGCCAGCCTTTCCTTCAGCCGGGTCTCCTCGGCGGCGTAGGCGGGCTTGCCGGCGAGATTGACCTGTTCGTTCGGGTCGGACTGGAGGTCGTAAAGTTCCCACTCGTCCGCCAGCTCCCAGTGGATCAGCTTCCAGCGGATGTCGCGAACGCCGCGATGCGGGCGGACGCAGTGAGCGGCCGGGAACTCGAAATACTGATAGAGGAAGTCCTTGCGCCAGTCGGCGGGCGGCGCGCCGGCGACGACGCCCTTCCAGCTGCGGCCGTGCATGTGCGGATCGCGCGACAGGCCGGCGTAGTCGAGGAAGGTCGGGGCGACGTCGACGTTCAGCACCATCTGGTCGCGGTTGACCTGGCCGGGCGCGATCGAGGCGGGATGGCGGACCAGCATCGGCACCTTGATCGACTGCTCGTACATCAGCCGCTTGTCGAACATGCCGTGGTCGCCGAGGAACATGCCGTTGTCGGTGGTGTAGACCACGACGGTGTTCTCCGAGAGGCCCTCGGCGTCGAGGAGGTCCAGCATCTTGCCGACGTTGTCGTCGACGCCCAGCAGAACCCGGTAATAGTCCTTGATGAAGTGCTGGTAGTTGAGACGGGCCCGTTCCTCGACCGGCATGTCGGCGCGGACGCCGCGGTTGCGGTAGTCGGGCATGTCGGCGATCAGCAGGTCGGCGGCGCGGATGGCGCGGGGCCGGTCGGCGATGTCTTCCATGAAGGTCGGCGGCGGCGGAATCTCGATATTGGCGAAGGCCGACTTGAAGCGCTCGGCCGGCTCCCAGCCGCGGTGCGGGGCCTTGAACTGGAACAGCAGGGCGAAGGGCCCGTCCTTGGGCCGGTTGCGCACGAACTGCATGGCCGCCTCGCCGATGACGTCGTCGGTGTGGCCCTGGGCGCGGGTGCGGACGCCGTTCACGTCCATCGGCGGGTTGAAATACTGGCCCTGGCCGGGGAGGACGGCCGAGTAGTCGTAGCCGACCGGCGGGGTGTTGACGTGCCATTTGCCGACGACGCCGGTGTGGTAGCCGGCCTTGCGCAGCATGACCGGCCAGGTGGCGTCGTGGTTGAGCAGCGGCTCGTTGTTGAAGTTCGATTCGGCGCCGTTGGTGACCATGCCGTGGGCGTGGGAGTACAGGCCGGTCAGATAGGTGGCGCGGCTGGGCAGGCACAGGGAGTTGGTGACGAAGGCGTTCTCGAAGCGGACGCCGCCGGCGCCGAGCCGGTCTAGATTGGGCGTCTGCAGGATGGTGTTTCCATAGGCCGACATGGCCGACTGGGCGTGGTCGTCGGTCATGATGAAGATGATGTTCGGCCGGCCGTCGCGGCCCCGGGCGGGCGCCGTGGTGGCGCAGCCGGCGGCGGTCAGGGCGGCGAGGCCTCCCATGCCCTGGAGCAGGCGGCGGCGGTGGGTGACGGTCATGCAACTCCTCCCGAGCGGTCTGCGCCGCGTCTTCAGCGCCCAACAAACAGGCCCCGTAACCGCTTACAAGGCCTGTAACGAAATGTTGGCCGGGGCGGCGGGGCCCTTTCGCCGGGCGGGGCTCCGGGGGTAGAGGAGCGCCATGACCACGCCCCAAGACACCGCTGCCGACACCTGGACAGTCGCCGGACGGACCTTCAGCAGCCGGCTGATCGTCGGCACCGGCAAATACGCCGACTATCAGCAGAACGCCGACGCGGCCGAGGCGGCGGGGGCGGAGATCGTCACCGTCGCCCTGCGGCGGGTGAACCTGTCGGATCCGAGCCAGCCGATGCTGGTCGACTACGTCAAGCCGGACCGGTTCACCTTCCTGCCCAACACCGCCGGCTGTTTCACCGGCGAGGATGCGGTCCGGACTCTGCGTCTGGCGCGCGAGGCCGGCGG
>JBGTSL010000371.1:0-2342 GCA_041940325.1 Brevundimonas sp. | reverse complement strand
GATCGCGGCGATCTGCGCCACGTCCGCCGCGTGCAGCGGCAGAACCTGCACGCGGACCCGCTGCCCGGGCCGAATCCGGTGCGGATCGGCGATCTCGGGATTCAGCGCGTGGAGCACCGGCCACGCCTCCTCCGAGCCGAGATAGCGCTCGGCCAGACGCCCCTCCGGCGCAAGGCGGAGCGCCGTGGCCGTGACGCCCTGCGCCGAGACCTGGTTCGGTACCTCGGTGCCGAGGGCGAGCAAAGTGAAGCCTCCGGTCAGCCTGTCCAGCAGGTAGCCGTCGCCCAGCGGTGCGTCGGGGCAGGCGCTTCCGGGCCGTGTCCGCGCCGGCCCGCCGGGCAGGGTGTCAGGCCCGTTGAGGGGCGAGCGGTCGTAGGTACAGGGCACGCTCAGCCGCCCAGAATTGACCATCGGCCGCGCGAAGGCGTGGTCGCGGGCGAGCGTCAGAACCGCCTCGCGGAACAGCGCATGGGCCGGAGAGCGCGGGGTGAGGAAATCCGCGGAACGGCTTGAATTCCTTATGTTCTCCAGCGCGCCGTGCTTGCGTTCGATGTGATAGCTGTCGATCAGGCGTTCCGGGGCGCGGCCCTGAAGCACCAGCGCCAGCTTCCAGCCGAGGTTGTCGATGTCCTGGATGCCGCCGTTCGCCCCGCGCGCCCCGAAGGGCGAAACCTGATGCGCGCTGTCGCCGGCGAAGATCACCCGCCCGTGCCGGAACCGCTTCATGCGGCGGCACTGGAAGGTATAGATCGACGACCAGACGATGTCGTACTCGACCGCCTCGCCCAGCATGGCGTCGAGCCGGCGGCGGATGTTGTCTTCCTTGAGCTCCTCCTGGCGGTCGACGTCCCAGCCGATCTGGAAGTCGACCCGCCACACGTCGTCCGGCTGCTTGTGCAGCAGGGTGGAAGCGCCCGACTTGAACCAGGGCTCGAACCAGAACCAGCGCTCGGTCGGGAAGCGCTCGGTCTTCATGCGGATGTCGGCGATCAGGAAGCTGTCGCGGAACACCTGGCCCTCGAACTCGAGACCCATCGCCTTGCGCAGCGGAGAGCCGGCTCCGTCGCAGGCGATCAGCCAGTCCGCTTCGACCGTGTAGGGGCCGTCGGGCGTCAGGACCTCGAGCGAAACATGGTCGGCCCGGGCGTCGATCGCCTCGACGCGGTTGCGGCCGCGTATGCGGATCGGCGCGCCTTTCTCCCGCTCGGCCTCAATCTGCTCGAACAGGAACTTCTCGAAATAGGGCTGCTGCAGGTTGATGAAAGCGGGGTTGCGATGGCCCTGTTCGGCCAGGAGGTTGAACTCGAAGATCTTGCGGTCGTCATGGAAGACCTTGCCGAGGTTCCACACCACGCCCTTGTCGACCATCGGCCGGCCGCAGCCGTAGCGGTCGGCGATCTCCAGCGTGCGTTTGGAAAAGCAGATCGCGCGGCTTCCTGCCCCGACGCCCTCATGGTCGTCGAGAACCAGCACGGGGACGTTCTGGCGGCCGAGATCGAGCGCCATTGCGAGGCCGATAGGGCCACCGCCGACGACCACGACGGGATGGCGCACGGGCGCTTCCATGTCCTGGTCGGCATCGCGCCGGTAGGGATAGAGCCTGAAGGCGAGCGAATAGCGGTCCTGCAGCATGTCCGGCTCCTCGGCGCAGGCTATCCCTGCAGGGCGCTCCACATCTCCCGGTCGCGCTCTGCGGTCCAGATACGCGGCGTGTCGATGCCACGCGCCTCGTCATAGGCGCGGGCGACATTGAAGGGCAGGCAGTGCTCGTAGATCGCGTAGTCGGCGAATTTCGGATCGCACTCGGCGCGAACGGCGTCCCAGGCCTCCTTGAGCGAGCCGCCGCGCGCGACGACCCGTTCCACCGGCTTGTAGGTGGAGATCACGAAGTCGGCGGTGTTGGCCAGCGCTTCCTCGACCATGTCCTCGCCGACCAGCGCGTCTCCGCGGCCCGGCGCGATGGCCTTGGGTTCGAAGGCGGCGATGTTGGAGAGGGCGGCCGGCCAGTCCTGGAAGTGCCCGTCGCCGCAATAGCAGGCCGAGTGATATTCCACGATGTCGCCGGTGAACATGACCTCCTGGTCGGGAACCCAGATCACCGCGTCGCCGGCGGTATGGGCGCGGCCGAGCTTCATGATGTCGACGCGGCGCTTGCCGAGATAGACGGTCATCGCGTTGGAGAAGGTGATCGTCGGCCAGGTGAGGCCGGGGATTTCCTCATGGCCCTGAAACAGGCGGGGGAAACGCGCGAATTCACTGTCCCAGTCTTCCTGCCCTCGCTCGGCGACCATCGACCGGGCGACGTCCGACATGATTATCTCGCGGGCCCCGTAGGCCGAGGC
>JBGTSL010000370.1:0-2342 GCA_041940325.1 Brevundimonas sp. | reverse complement strand
TTCCTCGGCGTCGATGATGAACCCGGTGCCGGTGCCGTCCTGGCCAGCCCGGACCCAGGCGGTCGAGCGGAGTAACTCCGCGTACCGGTCGGCGCCGGGATCGAAGAACCAAGCGAAGATACAGGCCGCGATCACGAGGCGACGTCCTTCTCGGCGGCGCGGGCGAGCCAATAGAGGATGGTCTTGACCTCGAACGGCTTCAGGCCGGGCCGCAGCGACAGGATACGGGCGGCGATGCCGGTCAGGTGCGGTGCCGCCCAACTCGTGGCCGGCTCCCGGGCGAACGGCCCGGCATAGCCCCGGCCGTGGGCCTGGAACTCGATCTGGTCCACGAGCTTGTACGCGAATCGCAACGGGTCCGCGAACAACCCCTTATCTACGGACACCAGGGGCGGCGCGAACATGGCCGGGTAGCTGCGGGTGAACGGGTGCTCGTTGTGTGCGGCCGCGATCAAAAGCACGTCGCGGAAGTACGCGTCCTCGACGGCCTTGAGCAACTGCTGTCGTTTGGGCAACTGTAGCAATTTCTGTTCGACCACGCCCAGCGACAGGTTGATGACGCGGCAGTCCCACACGTCGATGGCGTGGCGAATCGCCCGGATGACCGTCTCGACCTCGCAGGAGCCGCGTGGGCCGAACACGTCGGCGGAGAAGAGTTGTACCTTCGGGGCCAGCCGCAGGATGAGCCGGCGGTCGAGGCGCACCGCCGCGTCGCCCTCGTTGCGCGGCTTGCGCAGCATCGACAGGGCGATCAGCACCATGGCGAGGGCGAAGAACAGCAGCAGGCGCTGGCCGTCGACCTGTTTGGCGAGGGTCGAGCCGGCCAGGGCGCCGACGACGCCCGTGGCGGCGAACAGGCTCGCGCAGGGCCATTTGACCCGGCCCGCGCGGGCGTGGCCGGTCAGGCCGGTCATGGCGTTGAGGGCCACGCCCGCCGCCGAGGTGCCGATGGCGACGTGCGGGTCGCCGATCCCGACGAAGTAGAGCAGCAGGGGCGCGGCCAGCACCGACCCGCCCCCGCCGAACACGGCGAGGAACAGGCCGACCACGGCGCCGCTGAGCGCCGCCGCGCCCCAGGTCCACAACGTCGGGTCCATCGGGATCAGACCGTCCGGGGCGAGGCGGTCACCGGCAGGCCGGCGGCCTTCCAGCTGTTGAGTCCGCCGTGCAGCACGCAGGCGGGACCCTCGACGCGCGCCGCGAGGCGCTCGCAATGCATGCCGGTGCGCCCTCCGCTGCGGCACATGAAGATGACTTCGCGGTCCGGCTGGAGGCCGAGGTCGGCCTGTTCGAACGACGAGAGGGGCGCGCAGACGGCGCCCGGAAGGTGTTCGGCGGCGAATTCGTCGGGCTCGCGGATGTCGATGAGGACGGCGCGGCCGCTCTGAAGGCGATCGGCGACCTGATGGGGGGACAGGGGGGTGAGAACGGGGTTCATGGTCTACTCCGGGGACTGCGGGTTGAAGATTTCGGCAAGGGTCGCGATGACGCGGACCACGGCCGGGTCGGCGATACGGTAGAAGATGGATTGACCCTCGCGGCGGGTGGCGACCAGGCCCTCCTCGCGCAGCAGGGCGAGGTGCTGCGACAGGGCGGATTGGGACAGGCCGACCAGCGGGCACAGGGCGCCCGCCTGGAGTTCCCGGTCGCCCAGCCGGCACAGGATCATCAGCCGCTTCTCGTTGGACAGGGCCTTGAGAAGCGCCGCGGCCTGGGTCGCGCTGGCCTCGAATCGGGCGAGGTCAATGTCGTTCATACCGTTCATGCAGACCTATATATTCGCACTTGCTAAATTAGCAATGACTAATATATAAAGGCCACACGAATTCAGGAGCCCGCCATGACGCCGACCGTCCAGGCCTTCTTCGACGAGGCCACCAACACCATCAGCTATCTGGTCAGCGATCCCGCCTCGGGCGTCGCCGCCATTATCGATCCCGTGCTGGACTACGATCCGGCCGCCGCCCGCACCTCGACCGCCAGCGCGGACGACATGCTGGCCGCCGCGGCGGCGCAGGGTCTGCACGTGACCCGGGTGCTGGAGACCCACGCCCACGCCGACCACCTGTCGGCGGCGCACTACATCCGCGAACAGACCGGCGCGGCCATCGGCATCGGCGGGCGCATCATCGAGGTGCAGAAGGTCTTCGGCCAGTTGTTCGACGCCACGGACGTGACGGACGACGGCGCGGTGTTCGATCATCTGTTCGCCGACGGCGAGCGCTTCGCCATCGGCGGGCTGGAGGCGGAGGTGATCCACACGCCCGGCCACACGCCGGCCTGCGTGAGCTATCACATCGGCGACGCGGTGTTCGTCGGCGACACCCTGTTCATGCCCGACT
>JBGTSL010000369.1:0-2355 GCA_041940325.1 Brevundimonas sp. | reverse complement strand
GCGTCGGCGGGCATGATCTCTGACGGGCCGGGTTCCAGCAAAACATCGTCGAAGGTGAGCCCTTCGCGTATCTCCATGAGGAGTCTCCGTTTTGCGGGCCGCGTATAGCGGTGGATGGCCGGGAACCGCAAGGGCCCCTCGCGCCTATCGTTGCGATAAGAAGATTTGCCTTGCCGGATGCGGCGCCGGCCCCACATCTGGAGCCTGATGGTCCGACTGTTGATCAGCACCGCCCGCCGGCTCGCGCTCAAGATCGCGAGCTATGGCGTGATGCACCTGGTGGTGGCGATTCTCGTCGCCTTCGCCATCACGCGCGACTGGCGGCTGGCGCTGGCCGTCGGCGTGGTCGAGCCCTTCTTCCAGACCATCGCCTATTCGATCCACGACCGCGTCTGGCATCGCATCGAGCGGCGCAAGATGCTGTCCGGCGTTGAGGAGGCCTCGGAGGCCTTCACCGCCCGCCTCGGCATGATGACGCCGGAAGAGCAGACCCGCGCCCACGGAGGTCACGGTCATCACGGGCACAGCCACGCCCTGCCGCGGTCGCTGAAGCAGATCGCCGCCAAGACCGTCACCTACGGCGTGATGCATTTCGCCGTCGCCGTCGCGGTCGCCTTCGCCCTGACGCAGAACTGGCGGGTGGCGCTGGCCATCGGCCTCATCGAGCCGCTGGTGCAGACGGTGTTCTTCACCGTCCATGACCGGATCTGGAGCCGGATCGAGGCGCGCAAGGCGCGGGCCCGGCTGGCTCAGGCCTGACGCCGGTTCATCGCCACGAGAAACACCTCGGCGCTGTCTTTCCGGCTCGACTCAGGCTTGACGTACTTCACCGTCTCGAACTCGGCGCGCAGCCGGGCGAGCACGCCGCCGGCGTCGCCGCCCTGGAAGTTCTTCGACACGAAATGCCCGCCCGGTTTCAGCGTGCGGATGGCGAAGTCGGCGGCAATCTCGATCAGGGCGATGATCTTCAGGTGATCGGTCTGGCGGTGGCCGACGGTGTTGTGGGCCATGTCGGACAGGACGAGGTCCGGCGGTCCGCCGAGCAGGTCCATCATCTGCCTGTCGACGCCGGGATGGGTGAAGTCGGCCTGGATCAGCTCGGCGCCCGGGATGGGCTCGATCGGCAGCAGGTCGACGCCGACCACCGCCCTGGCCCCGCGCTTCAGCGCCACCTGCACCCAGCCGCCCGGCGCGGCGCCCAGGTCGATGACCCGGCTGCCCGGCTTGATCAGATGAAACCGGTCGTCGATCTCGATCAGCTTGAAGGCCGCCCGGCTGCGCCAGCCCTCGGCGCGGGCGCGCTCCGACCATTTGTCCGACAGCTGGCGCTTGATCCACTGCTGGCTGGACATCGACTTGGTGTCCGCCGTCTTCATCTTCGTGCCCATGCCGCGGCCGGCGGCCGTGCCGCCGGAGGGCGGGCGCACCATGCGGCGGCGTTCGGGTTTGGGCTCTTCGTCGGACATCAGCCGCTTATGTCACCCGCCACCCGTCGACGGAAGCCGCGAGCTGGGGCAGGCTCGGCATCCCCGAACGGACGATCCCATGTGCAGCCAGTTCCAGGTCAAGCTCCCCCTGCACATCGTCGAGGCGTCGTTCAGCCATACCCGCCTCCCGCTGAGGTTTCCGACCGGCCGGCCGAACATCGAGCCGCGCGACGAGGTGACCATCGGCGACCCCGCCGCCGTGGTGGTCGGAAGCGAGGAAGGGCCCGAGATGATCACCCTTCCCTTCGCGTGGAGAGGCCCAAACGGACGGCCGGTGTTCAACTTCCGCTCGGACGGGCGGCGGTTCGACGGCAGCCGGCGCTGTCTCGTTCCGGCGTCGGGCTTCTTCGAGTTCACAGACCCGCAGCCGGGCCAGAAGCGAAAGACGCGCTGGCTGTTCACCCTCGAGGGACAGGCGTGGTTCTGGATGGCCGGGATCGTGCGGGACGGCGCGTTCGCCCTGCTGACCACATCGCCCGGCCCCGATGTCGCCCCCTACCACGACCGTCAGGTCGTCGTGCTGCCGCCGGCGCTGGGACCGGACTGGCTGACGCTGGCCCAAGCGGAGAGAGAGCTGCTTCGTCCGCTGGCCGCCGGGAGCCTGGCGGTGGAGCGCGTCTTTCCGCCGCTGGAGCCGACGCTGCTGTGAGCGAGGCCGGGGTTCCCCGGTCCCGCGCCGGGCTGTAAGAGCGGCCCAATCTCAAACAGGAGCGCGCCGATGGCCGACACCCTCACCTTCACCCTCGACACCGGCGACGGCGAGGCCCGCGACGTGGTCATCAAGCTGCGTCCCGACCTCGCCCCCGGCCACGTGGCCCGCATCAGCGAACTGGCCCAGGAAGGCTTCTACGACGGCGTGGTCTTCCAC
>JBGTSL010000368.1:0-2356 GCA_041940325.1 Brevundimonas sp. | reverse complement strand
GGCAGCCCCTTCAGCGCCCCGAAAAAGGCGATGGCATCAATCGGGGTCATCTTCTTGTAGAGGCCGCGCTCTTCCGGAAGGAAGCCGATGCGGTCCCGCACGCTGCGGCCGTCGCTGGCCCCCAGTATGCTGAGCGTGCCCGAAGTCTGCGGCTGCAAGCCCAGGATCATGCGCAGGGTGGACGTCTTGCCCGCCCCGTTCGGCCCCAGAAAGCCGCAGATGCGCCCCTTCTCGACCGTGATGCCGAAATCCTTCACCGCGTGCAGCGCCCCGAACGACTTGTTCAGCCCGCGCACGTCGATCACCGGCTCCGCAGTCCTCCCCCCTTCGGGGGAGGGGGACCGCGCAGCGGTGGAGGGGGCCGGGCCAGGCTCATCGGCGGCCACGTCGCTCACTCCCCAGCCCCCAGCGGCGTCACGTCCACCGGCAGGCCCGGGTTCAGTCTCGCCGCCCCCTCCGGTCGCGCCTCGATGCGATAGACCAGCCGGTCGCGGCTGCCCTTGCTGTACAGCACCGGCGGCGTAAACTCCGGCCGCGGACTGACCCAGCTGATCCGCGCCCGTCCCGCCTCGCCGCAGCCGTCGCAGCGGAACGTCACCGTCTGCCCCGGCCGGTAGCGCGCCATCTCCGCCTCGGGCACGAAGAACACCAGCTTGACCTCGCTGTCCGGCAGCAGGGCCAGCACCGGCGTATTGGCGGCCGCCCATTCGCCCGGCCGGTAGAAGATCTCCTCGACCCGCGCCGCCGCCGGCGCCGCGGGCGACAGCTGCCCCAGCCGCGCCTCGGCCTCGCCCAGCCCGCCCTCGGCCTGCCGCGCCTGCTGTTCGGCCTGGCGAAGCGCATCCTGGCGCGCCCCCAGGGTCGCCACCTCGCGCCGCCGCCGCACCGCCGCCGTCTGCGCCCGCGCCGCGTCGCGCGCCGCCCGCACCTGATCCAGCCGCGCCGGCGCATAGATGCCCTGCCGCACCAGCGGCTCGATCCGCGCATAGTCCGCCTCGGCGGCCCGCTCGCTGGCCTGCGCCGCCGCCAGCTCGGCGTCGAACACCGACAGCTCCTCGGCCCGCTGGCCCTTCCTCAGGTCCTCGACCCGGGCCTCGGCCGCGCCCACCGCCGCCGCCGCGCTCCCCGCCTGGGCCTGCTGCACACGCGGGTCGATCAGGAAGGTCCGCCCGCCCGCCGCCACCCGCTCGCCCTCGCGGACATACAGGGCCGAAACGGCGCCCGAGACCGGCGCCGCCAGATAGACCCGCTCGCCCTCGATATAGCCGGTCAGGGTCCGCGCCTCGCCGCCGCGCAGGAACAGCAACCAGACCAGCAGGGCGAGGATCGCGATCGCCCCGATCGCCAGCACCGGCCGCAGACGTTTCATGGTCTCATCCCCTTCAGGACCGTGTCCAGATGCTGGTCGGCCAGCGCCGCCACCTCGATCGGCTCCGCCCCGACCGGCTCGAACGTCTCGCGCCACACCATCGACAGGACCATCGGCCCCATCAGGCCGAAGGCGAACAGGCGCGGGTCGCCCGCCCGCACCTCGCCGCGCGCCTGCGCCGCCGCGATCAGCCCGCTCATCAGCCGCACGCCCGGCTCGACCACCGTCTCGTGCCAGATGGTCGCCAGTTCGGGATGGTTGCGGCTTTCGGCGATGACCAGCTTGACCACCCCGCTGACGCGGCGGTCGACCGCCACGGTGCGGGCCATCATGCCCAGCCCCATCCGCGCCGCCTGCTCGAACGGGACCTCCGCCGAGGCCATCGCCTTGATCCGCTCGATATTGGGCGAGATGGCGTCGGTCACCACGGCCCGGAACAGGTCGGCCTTGGTCTCGAAATACAGGTACAGCGCGCCCTTCGACACGCCGGCCCGCTTGGCAACCTCCTCCAGCCGCGCGCCCTGGAAGCCGCGCGCGGCGAACACCTCCAGCGCGGCGGCGAGGATCTCGGCCGGCCGCGCCTCGGGCCGTCTGCGGAATTTGGGCTGGCCGGCGGGGAGCATGGCGCACTCTCTAACTGACTGGTCAGTTATTACGCCGCGCAGGCAGGACTGTAAAGCGCCGTTATTTCAGCGCCGCTCTCGCCTCCGCTGGACCCCGCCTCGCTGGAATTCTAAGGGAGGCGCATGACCTCCCCGCTCGACGCCTCCCCCGACGCCCTCCTGACGCTGGAGCCGCACCGCCGCGCCACCGTGCGCGAGATCTTCGGCATCGACTCGGATATGACCGTGCCGATGTTCACCGAGCGCGACAGCCACGTGCCGGACATCGACGACGCCTACCGCTTCGACCCCCAGACCACCCTGGCCATCTGCGCCGGCTTCGCCTTCGACCGCCGCGTCATGGTCCAGGGCTATCACGGCACCG
>JBGTSL010000367.1:0-2371 GCA_041940325.1 Brevundimonas sp. | reverse complement strand
CTCGGTGACGCCGTCGAAGTAGTTGTCGTAGGGCATCGGCGTGGCGTGCACCAGCGGGATGCCGGCACCGGCCCGCTTCATCGAGTTACCGGTCACCGACAGCGCGCCCAGCGTCATGCCGTGGAAGGCGTTGGTGAAGTTGATGACCGACTCGCGGCCGGTGATCTTGCGGGCCAGCTTCAGCGCGGCCTCGACGGCGTTGGCGCCAGCCGGGCCGGGGAACATGACCTTGTAGTCGAGCTCGCGCGGGGCCAGCGCGATGTCCCGGAACGCCTCAAGGAAGTCGCGCTTGGCGACGGTGTTCATGTCGATGCCGTAGGGCTGGTCGCCCATCAGCACCTCGCCCGAGACCTTCAGCAGGACCCGCTTGAAACGGAACTCGGGCGGGGCGTCGGGCATGGGAAGTCCTTGGGGCGGGCGCGGATTCGGTTTCTTATAGGCAGCCCCCCGCCCCGTTCAAAGGCCTGTCACACGCCTTGAGCGAGGCCGCTGGACGATCAGAGCCTCAGAACAATGGTCTCGACGATGGGTCGGCGGTCCCAGATCTGCTGGCTCGCCTTCTTGAGAGCCCGGGAAACGGCCTGTTCAATGACCATCTCGTCCTCCAGCGCCTCGCCCTTCAGCTTCATCACCGCCGCCTCGGCCCGTTCCGCCAGATCGTCGAGCGCGTCGCCCAAGGGCGAGTCCGCGTCGCCCGGCAGGCCGATCGCGCGCACGTCGATGTCCGAAACGATCTTGCCGCGCCGGTCCATGGCGAAGCTGACGATCAGCACCCCATTGGTCGAGGCGTGGCGGCGCTCGTGCAGGGCCTCGCCCTGTTCGGTGACCAGACGGCCGCCGTCGACGTACAGCCGGCCGCTCGGGACCTCGTCGATGATGGCTGCGGGACCGGGGGCCAGACGCACCATGTCGCCGTTGCGGGGCGTCACCGTCTCGGGCACGCCGATGTCCTTCGCGAGGTTGGCGTGTTCGGCCAGGTGGCGGCGCATACCGTGGGTGGGGACGGCGATCCGCGGCCGGGCCCAGGCGTACATCTGGCGCAGTTCCTCGCGGCACGGGTGGCCGGAGACGTGAATGCCGGGATGGTCCCGTTCCGTGTAGATGCGCACGCCCCGGTCAGACAGCTTGTCCTGCAGACGCCCGACCGACAACTCGTTGCCCGGGATGACCCGCGACGAGAAGATGCAGTGATCGCCGCTGCTGAGCTTGATGTAGGGATGCGTCCCCTCGGCGACGCGCGACAGGGCCGCGCGCGGCTCACCCTGGCTGCCGGTGCACAGGAACAGGATCTCGTCGGCCGGCCAGACCCGGGCCTCCTGCTCCGACAGGAAGGGCTTGATGTCCTGCAGCATGCCGACATGCTTTGCCGCCGAGGTGATGCGGTGCATCGAGCGCCCGGCCAGCGAAATCCGACGCCCCGCCGCCTCCGCGGCCCGGATGATGCTGTCCATGCGCGCCACGTTGGACGCGAAACAGCCCACCGCGATCTTGCCCTTCAGGCTCCCGATCAATTCGGTCAGCCGGTCGCGCACATCCCCTTCCGACCCGGCCACGCCCTCGACGAAGACGTTGGTGGAATCGCAGACCATGGCCAGCACGCCCTCGTCGCCGAGGCGGCTGATGGCGCCGGAATCGGTGACCTGACCGACGATCGGCTCCTCGTCGATCTTCCAGTCGCCGGTGTGCAGCACCGTCCCCAGCGGGGTGCGGATCGCCAGGCCGTTCGGCTCGGCGATCGAATGGGTCATGGTGATGAAGTCGACCGTGAACGGTCCCAGATCGACGGAGCCGCCCAGCGGTACTTCGACGATCTCGACCTGGTCGAGAATCCCCGCCTCGCGCAGCTTCTCGCGGATCAGGAAGGCGGTGAAGGGCGTGGCGTAGAGCGGCGCCTTCATCCGCGACCACAGCCAGCCGAGGGCGCCGATATGGTCCTCGTGGGCGTGGGTCAGGACAATGCCCCGGATCGTCTCGCCCTCGAGGAAGGCGGGATCGGGCACGATGACGTCGACGCCCGGCGTCGACAGGTCGCCGAAGGTCACGCCCACGTCGACCACGATCCACTCGCGGTCCGCCTCGGGGCCGTAGCCGTACAGATTCAGGTTCATGCCGATTTCGCCCGACCCGCCGAGCGGCAGGAAGACGAATTCGTCGCTTGTTTGCTTTTTCATACGGCCTTGATGTGGGTGTTCCGCCGCCAGATTTCGAGAAGGCCGCGAATGGTCAGGTCCGGATCGAACCGGTCGATGGATTCTGTTGCGCCTTCGAACAGCGAGGCGACGCCGCCGGTTCCGATGACGGTCATGGGCTTGCCCCACTCCGCCTTGATGCGCGCCACCAGTCCCTCGATCAGGGCGACATAGCCCCAGAA
>JBGTSL010000366.1:0-2375 GCA_041940325.1 Brevundimonas sp. | reverse complement strand
CGCCATCCACGTCTCGCCCGAGGCCCTGGCCGGCGGCCTGCTGTCCCGCGTCCGCGACGGCGACATCATCCGCCTCGACCCCGAGGCCGGCGTCCTCGCCACCGTCGGCGTCGACCTGTCGAACCGAACGCCCGCGACCCGCTCCCCGAACCACGCCGCCGGTTCCGCCTGGGGCTACGGCCGCGAACTGTTCGGGGCCTTCCGCCACGTCGTCTCCACCGCCGAGGAAGGGGCCTCGGTCTGTTTCGCCGCCCCCGCCGACAGCGGCGCCGCGTGGAGCGACAGCCAGCCCGATCCGAACCTCGTCGACCGGGCGGTCGACGCATGACGGTCCCTCAACCAGAGAGACGCCGCGCGGCGAACGATAGGGAAACGATATGACCATCGCCTGGGACAAGACTCTGCTGGTCGGCGACGTCGGCGGCACCAACGCCCGTTTCGCCATCGCCCACATGGCGGGCGGCAGGCCGGTGCTCGAGCACCACCAGAGCTTCAAGGGCCGCGACCACCCGACCTTCCTCGGCGGGGTGAAGGCCTATCTCGACGGCTGCGAGGTCAAGCCGACCTCCGGCGTCATCGCCGTCGCCGGTCCCGTCACCGACGGCGCCATCGACCTGACCAATTCGCCGTGGCGGGTGTCGGAGGAAGAGCTCGGCACGCTCGGTCTGAGTCCCGTCCGCCTGATCAATGATTTCGAGGCCCTCGCCTGGGGCGCGCCGGTGGTGCCCCGCGACGAGCTCGCCTCTCTCGGCGGCCCCGAAGAGGGCGACCCGGAGTCGGCCATCGCCGTGCTCGGCCCGGGCACCGGCTTCGGCGTCTCCGCCCTGATCCGCGACTTCCACGGCCGCGAGATGGCCATGCCGTCCGAGGGCGGCCACGCCTGTTTCGCGCCCGGCGATCCGATCGAGGACGAGATCCTGCGCATCCTGCGCCGCCGCTACGACCGCGTCTCCATCGAACGGCTGATCTGCGGCCCCGGCCTGCTCAACATGCACCGCGCCCTGGCCGAGATCGACGGCCGCGAGACCCAGATCGACGACCCCGCCCAGATCACCGAGGAGGCGATGGCCGATCCGCGCAGTCCGTGCGGCGCCACCCTCGCCCGCTTCTGCGCCATCCTCGGCGCCGTGGCCGGCGACATCGCCCTGACCACCGGCGCCCGCGGCGGCGTCTATATCGCCGGCGGCATCGCCCCGCGTATCCTGCCCTTCCTGCAGGCCAGCCCGTTCCGCGAGCGGTTCGAGCGCAAGGGTCGCTTCACAGACTACATGGCCGCCATCCCGACCCACGTGATCCTGCACAGGCACGCCGCCCTGCTCGGAGCCGCCCGCGTGGCCTTCGCCGAGGCCGGCTGAGCCGAATTCTCACGGCGGGGTCACGCGGCCGTGAACCAAATCGGAAGCGGCGCATTATCCGGGCTCCACTGTGGAAGGAACCTACCATGCGTAAACTGATCATCGCCTCCGTCGCCGCCTTCGCCATGGCCGGCCTCGCCGCCTGCAACAGCCCGGCCGACAACGCCGCCGAGGAAAAGGCCGACGCCCTGGAAGAGCAGGCCGCGGCCGCTCCGACGGAAGCCGAAGAAACCGCTCTCAACGAGCAGGCCGACATGATCGAGCAGGTGCTCGAGCTGTCGGGCATCCTCTCCGAGCGCAAGGCCTACGCCTTCGAGCCGGTCACCGTCGCCGATGACGAAGTTGAGGTCCTGAAAGAGAGTTTCGCCGGCAGTGACGCCGACATTGCGAAGGCTGATCGAGCCCATGGGTCTAATCTCGCTGGTCGAATTGGATGCAGTCCGGCCGCGCTCAAAAGCGCAAAGCCGTGTGAATGCGGACCAGCGATCGGAAAAAGACGGGAAAGGCCGTCAGAACCTGCCGATTGCCAGCCCTGCAGGGGAAACCCGCAGGGCATGGACAGGGCCACGCTGACGGTGATGACGGAACGTATCGGTCACGCAGCCCTCCTTGTCGTTCGGCGTTGACGATCGGAAGGTTATAGGCCGCCCCCGCCGGGCGCGCAACGCCCTCAGGTCAGATAAAAGAGCGTCGAAACCAGAAGGATCGCGAAGACGCGAGGCACTCCGAGATGGGCAAGCCGGTACGCAATACCAGTCAATCCGGCTCGCATCCATCCCGTGGATTGCGGGTGGGAAGTGGTTGCTTGCCGAATACTGATATAGCCAGCCAACACATCCCTCATACGGCAACTCCAGACAAAAACCGTATGAGGCGAGTTCTACCAGCCCAGCCTTAAAAAAGTGCTTCGAGAAAGCAAACGGATGGTAAAGCGGTCGACCGATCTTGGGACGCGGGGGTGCTGGAGGAATGGTCCGCAACGCGCCCCATTTCTGATGGTAGCCTTCCGGATCGTGACGG
>JBGTSL010000365.1:0-2385 GCA_041940325.1 Brevundimonas sp. | reverse complement strand
TACATCATCTTCCTGCCGGCGGCGGGGGCCATGTCGACCATCATCCCGGCCGTGGCCCGCGCCCCGCTGGTCGGCTACCGGCTCGTCGTGCTGGCCATGCTGGCGACCGGCTTCATCAGTTTCGGCGTGTGGGCCCACCACATGTTCACCACCGGCATGCCGACCATATCGACCAGCTTCTTCTCGGCGGCGTCGATGGCGGTGTCGATCCCGGCCGGGGTGCAGGTCTTCGCCTGGATCGCCACCATCGCGGCCGGCCGGATGCGCTTCAACGTCCCCGGCCTGTTCGTCATCGGGGCGCTGACCATCTTCACGATGGGCGGCCTGACCGGCGTCATGGTGGCCATGGTGCCGTTCGACTGGCAGGCCCACGACAGCTACTTCATCGTCGCCCACCTGCACTATGTGCTGATCGGCGGCATGGTCTTCCCCATGTTCGCGGCCATCTACTACTGGCTGCCCATGAGCTCGTCGCGGCCCCTCAGTGAACGCCTCGGCAAATGGGTGTTCTGGCTGATGTTCAGCGGCATGCACCTGACCTTCCTGCCGATGCACCTGACCGGGCTGATGGGCATGCCGCGGCGCGTCTACACCTATCTGCCGGACCGCGGCTGGGAGATCCCCAATCTGATCTCGACCCTCGGCGCCTTCGTCTTCGCCGCCGCCGTCCTGCTGTGGATCGTCGACATGGTCCGCAACTTCCGCCCCTTCGGTCCGCGCGACGCCGGCAATGTCTACGGCGGCCCGGGCCTGGAGTGGCTGCCGACCGGCCTCTATTCGCTGCGCTCGATCCCGGTGGTGAAAAGCCTCTATCCGCTTTGGGACGACAAGGATCTGGCGCGGGACGTCGAGGCGGGCCGCTACTTCCTGCCGAATTCGGCCACTGGCGAGCGGGAAACCATCGTCACCTCGACCCTCAACGCCGAGCCGCAGTATCTGCAGCGCATGCCCATGCCCTCCGCCTGGCACGTCTGGGCGGCGGTCTTTACGGCGGCCTTCTTCATGCTGCTGACGATCAAGGCGTACTGGCCGTCGGTCGTCACCGGCGTCCTGGCGGTCTACTGCATCATGCAGTGGTGCTGGTCCCTCGACGCGCCCCGGCCAGCGAAATCGGCCGACATCGGCGCGGGGATCGTCGTGCCGACCTACGCCAGCGGCCCCTCCAGCCACGGCTGGTGGGCCATGGTCATCATGCTGGTGGTCGGCGGCATGGTCGCCGCCCTTATGGGCTTCAGCTACGTCTTCCTGTGGAGCCGCAATCCGGACCTGTGGCTGCCGCCGCCCGGCCTCTGGTCGATGGCCCTGATCGTGGCCGCCAACCTCGCCGCCGGCCTGCTGGCCTGGGGCGCCTGCCGGGTGCTGCGGCTGGACCGGCCGCGCGGCGGGGCGATCTCGGCCCTGATGATGCTGCTCGCGGCCGCCCTGATCGTCGCGGCCTGGGGCGTCGATCTCCGCGCCTGGCTGGACAGCGGCCTGCGGCCGACGGTGAGCGCCCAGGGGGCCACGGTCTACGCCCTGCTGTCATGGCACGGCTTCTTCGCCGGCGTCGCGGCCCTGATGGGGCTCTACGCCCTGCTGCGCTGGCTGGCCGGCCACGCCGTGGCCGGTCGGCCCTCGACCTGGGACCTGATCGCCGTCTTCCTCGTCTATTCGGCCGGGCAGGGGGCGTACATCGCCCTGTTGCCGCGCCTGTTCCCGGGAGGCTGAGGGATGCCTCGCTGGGCCTGGATGCTGGGCGGTCTGATCGTCTGGACGGTGCACTTCATGGGCGTCTACGCCATCGCGAGCCTCGCCGACGTGGTCAGCCGCGCCGACGATCCCGCCTGGCGAATGATCGGGCTGGGCTTCAGCGCCGCCTGCCTCCTGGCGGCGGTGATCCTCACCGTATTCGCCGCTCGCCAAGCGCGCCGCCCCGCCGATCCTGCGGCGGGCTTCGGCAACCAGTTGGCCCTGCTCGGCGGCGGCGTGGCCACTGTGGCCATTGTCTGGCAGGCCCTGCCGACGCTGATCGGCTATTGACCGGCTACAGCCGCTTCGGGATCTCCAGCCCCCGCTGAACAGCGGGACGGGCGAGGCCGCGCTCCAGCCAGACCGGGACATTCTTCAGGCTGTCGAACCCGACCAGCGCCCGCGCCTCGTAGAAGCCGATCAGGTTGCGCACCCAACCCAGCATCGAGATGTCGGCGATGGAGTAGTCGCCCATCACCCAGTCGCGCGCCTCCAGCCGCGTGTCGAGCACGCCGAGCAGCCGCTTCGACTCGGCCACATAACGCTCCAGCGGCCGCTTGTCCTCGAAGGCCTTGCCGGCGAATTTGTGGAAGAATCTGACCTGGCCGAACATCGGTCCCAGCCCGCCCATCTGCCACATGACCCATTGGATGGTCT
>JBGTSL010000364.1:0-2392 GCA_041940325.1 Brevundimonas sp. | reverse complement strand
CCCGCCGGCGTGATCTCGTAGAGGGCCGTCACCGACGCGCCGGAGCCGACCTCGCCGGCGTCGACCCGGTCGTTGTTGAAGTCCTCGCGGTTGAGGAGACGGGTTTCGTAGCCGATCAGCCGATACTCCACGACCGCGGCGGGGTTGAACTCCACCTGGATCTTCACGTCGTCGGCGATGGGGAAGGCGCCCCTGTCGAAGGCTGGGCCGAACAGCCGCCGCGCCTCCTCGAGGTTGTTCACATAGGCCGCCGTGCCGTTGCCCGCCTGGGCGATGGCCTGCATCCGGGCGTCCTGGTAGTTGCCGCGGCCGTAGCCGTAGACCGACAGATAGATGCCCGTCTCGCGCTTGGCGGCGACATAGTCCTCCAGCCGCTGGTCCTCGGTGACGCCGACGTTGAAGTCGCCGTCCGTGAACATCAGGATGCGGTTGACCTTGTCCCGTCCGAACGCCGCCTCGGCCTGGCTGTAGGCGTTGACCATGCCTTGGGCTCCGGCGGTCGAGCCGCCGGCGTTCAGCGCCTCGACGGCGCAGCGCAGCTTCAGCTTCTGGTCGCCCGGCGTCGGGCCGACGGCGGTGCCGACGTCCGAGGCGTAATAGGTCACCGCCACCCGGTCCTGGGGCCGCAGCCGGTCGATGATCAGGTTCATCGACCTCTTGGCCAGGTCCAGCTTGTCCGGCGAATGCATCGAGCCCGACACGTCGACCATGAAGGTCAGGTTCAGCGGCCGCCGCTGGCTCTCCGGCAGCTCATAGCCCTGCAGCGCCACATGCACGATCTGCCGGCCCTCGGACCACGGCGAGGCCGCCACCGCCGTCGTGATCGCGAACGGCTCTGACGCCGACCTCGGCCGCTCATAGCCGTAGTCGAAGAAGTTGATCATCTCCTCGACCCGCACCGCGTCCGGGGGCGGCAGCCGGCCCTCCTCGATGAAGCGCCGGACGTTCGAATAGCTGGCCGTATCGACGTCGATGGAGAAGGTTGAGACCGGTTCTTCGGCGACGCGCTTGACCGGATTGGGCGTGGCGTCCGGGTAGCGCTCCGTGTCGCGCGGAACGCTCGGGACAGGCACCCCCGGGGGAGCCACGAAGGCGGCTGCGTCGGAGCGCTGCACCCGCGCTCCGGTGACCACGATCTCCCGGACTTCGGCGCTCGCCACCGGCGCCGGGGGAGGCGGAGGTGGAGGAGGGGGAGGCGGCATCGGGGACGGCGAGGCGACGGCTCCGCTCGGCGCTACGCGGCTCGCACGGTAGTCGGGCCGCGACGGGGCCAGCTCGATGCCGACCGCGCGGCAGTTGTCGGGCGAGACCATGCCATCCCCGGTCTGGGTCGGGGCGGCGGCCAACACGGGCGCCGGCGCCAGCGGCGCCGCGAGGGAAACCGCCAGTGCGGCGGCCAGACTGCGTTTCAGAGGGTGGGTCGTCATGGGCGTCGCTCCTGTCAGTTCAGTCTGCACTGCCATCCTCCGCGCAAACGGGCGGCGGGTCGTCTGACGAAGCCTGACGCCGGCAGCCGGCGCCCACTGGCGCTCGCCCGCGCTCGCCCCCACAATGAACCGCAAGGGCTGACGGGGCACGGGCATGGCGGAAGCGGCGGGCGGACTGGAACTGGGCCATGTGGCGGCGTTGCTGGCGGCCGGGGTCGTCGCCGTGCCGGTGTTCCGCCGGCTGGGACTCGGCTCCGTACTCGGCTATCTCGCCGCCGGCCTCGCCATAGGCCCGTGGGGGATCGGCCTGTTCGACGAGCCCGAAATCATTCTCCACGTCGCCGAGTTCGGCGTCGTCATCTTCCTGTTCATCATCGGCCTCGAGATGCGGCCGTCCCGATTGTGGAAGCTGAAGCGCGACATCTTCGGGCTGGGCGCCGCCCAGGTCGTCGCCGCCAGCGCGCTGCTGACCCTGACGGGGATGGCCGCGGGCCTGTCGACCCCGGTGGCCTTCGTCGCCGCCACCGGTTTCGTGCTCAGCTCCACCGCCGTGATCATGCAGACCCTCGACGAGAGAGGCGAACTCGGCTCCACGAAAGGCCAGCGCGCGGTCTCCATCCTGTTGCTTGAGGACATCGCCATCGTCCCGCTGCTGGCGATCGTGGCGGTCATGGCCGGAGCCATGGGACTCTCCGGCGAGACCGCCCCGCCGCTGTGGCAGACCATCGGCCTCGCCGTCGGTGCGGTGGCCGTCGTCTTCCTCGCCGGCCGCTACCTGATGAACCCGGTGTTCCGGATCCTCGCCCGTTACGGCGGCCGCGAGGTGATGACCGCCGCCGCCCTGCTGGTCGTCGCGGGCGCAGCCTGGCTGATGGATATGGGGGGGCTCTCCATGGCCATGGGCGCCTTCCTGGCGGGCGTCCTGCTGGCGGAATCGGTGTTCCGGCACCAGCTTGAGGCCGATG
>JBGTSL010000363.1:0-2415 GCA_041940325.1 Brevundimonas sp. | reverse complement strand
TGGCGCGGGTGTTCTTGCCGCCCTCGAAGATGCGGTGCAGGGCGTCTTCCAGGCGGTCGGAGCGGGGCGGGGCCATGGGGAAGCCAGGGTCTAGGGGCTAGGGGCTAGGGGCTGGGGGCTGGGGGCCAGGGAATCGGACACCGGGCATCGTCGCAGCATCGGCCGCCATTCCCTAGACCCTAGTCCCCAGACCCTAGCCCCTACCACGCTCCCATCTCCCGCAGCTGTTTCGCCAGGTTCTCGGGCAGGTCGCCGGCGTCCATGGTCGACAGGTCGGGCGGGGCGTCCTTCGGCTCCAGATAGCGCCAGCCCTGGAAGGGGCGGCGGGCCTGGGGGGCGGTGCGGATCACCTCGGGCGACAGCTTGATGTGGCACATCGAGGTCTTGCCCTCGCCGCGGGTGGAGATGTCGAGGATCGGCATGCGGCAGACGACCGAGCCCTTCATGACCCAGAACAGGGAGCCGCCGTCCTCGAGTTCGACGGCGCGTTTGGGGGTCATGCGGGTGTGGACGGTCAGCCATTCCCCTCTGGAAGCGCGGCGTTCCAGCGTTTCGACTTTGGCGACGCCGACGCAGAGCTTGATCATGTGCAGGGACATGGAGCGCGATTAGCATCCTTGGCGTATCGGGTGGGAGACATGGGAGCGGCGGGGGACTAGAAAAAGACCATGCGGATCGAACGGCGCAGCGTGATCGCGGGGATGGCCGGTCTGGCCAGTCTCGGGCTTGCGCCGCCGGTCCGGGCCGGGACGGAGGGCAGGGCCATGTACGGACTGATCGGCCGGATGACGGCGGTCGAGGGGCAGCGCGACGCGCTGACGGCCATCCTGCTGGAGGGGCTGGGGCGAATGCCGGGCTGCCTCAGCTATATCGTGGCCCACGATCCGGCCGAGGCCGAGACCATCTGGGTGACCGAGGTGTGGACCGACGAGGCGGCGCACCGGGCGTCGTTGCAGGTCCCGGAGGTGAAGGAGGCGATCCGCAGGGGCATGCCGCTGATCGCCACCTTCGGGGACGCGCAGGTCACCATGCCGGTGGGCGGGGTGGGGCTGCCGGCCGGTCAGGAGCCGGCGGGCGCCTGACGCAGGGCCTGAAGGGCGGCGCCCATCCGGCCCTCGCCGCGGCTCCAGCTTTCGATGACATCGTCGACGGCGCCCATCGACTGGCCCCTCTCCGTCAGGATGCCGCCGCAGCGCGGGCCCTCGACCTCCAGAAAGGACTGGCCCACGTCGGCGGCGGCGGCCACGACGGGGTCGCGCCAGTCGACATCGGGGCGGCGGGCCTCCAGCCGGCCGACGAAATAGTAGAAGCCCAGGGCCGCCGATCCGAGGTCCTCGCCCTTGGCGGCGACGGCCATGTAGAGGACGGCGCAGTTGACGTCGTCCCGGTAGGCCTTGTCGAGGGGCGGGGTCTGCGGCGTCCGGGCGTGGGCCGCGCCGGCGGACAGGGCCAGGGCGAGGCCGGCGATCAGGACGTGTTTCATTCTTTCCCCTCCGGTTTGACGGTGGCCAGGACGGCGCCGTCGACCACCTGCTCGCCGACGGCGGCGCCGATGGTTTCCACCACCCCGTCGAACGGAGCGACGAGGGCATGCTCCATCTTCATCGCCTCGAGCACAACCAGGGGCTGACCTTTCGTGACGATATCGCCCGGTTTGGCGGGCGCGGCGACGATCTTGCCGGGCATGGGGGCGCGGAGAGAGCCGTCGGAGGCGGGACCGGAGCCACCGCCACGAGGGGCATGGCGAGAGACCTGATGGGCATCACCTCGATGGAAGACCACAAAGCCTCCGTCGATTTCAGGCCCGTAACCAACAACCGGGTGGTTGTTCTGATACCGTCCGTGATGCCTTTCACCATCGATGAAGAAGGTGTGCGCGGTCGCCGACGGGGCGTTGAGCCGGAATCCCGGCGCTCCGTACTCGGAGTCCCAAACGTCTGCCGGATCGACGGATCTTGAGCGCCACAACAGGTCGCTTGCGTCTTCAATGACAGCCCCAGAAGGGCTGAGGGTGCTCAGCGGCGCCTCCTCTGCGGCAATGAAGCCCGTATCCACGTCGCCCTCAACGAAGCGGGGATGTTCCAGGCAGCGGACGAGGAAGCCGGCATTTGTCTTCACCGGCCAGACCTCGACCCCGGCGCAGGCGTCGGCGAGGGCCTCGGCGGCGGCCTCCCGCGTGTCCTCATGCACGATCAGCTTGGCGATCATCGGGTCGTAGAACTGGCTGACCTCGCCGCCCTCCATGACGCCGGTGTCGACGCGGATGTCGTCGGGGAGTCGGAAATGCTGCAGCTTGCCAATCGAGGGCAGGAAGCCGTTGGCGGGGTCCTCGGCGTAGAGGCGGGCCTCCATGGCCCAGCCGTTGAGGGGGATGTCGGCCTGTTGCAGCGGGATCGGCTCGCCGGCGGCGACGCG
>JBGTSL010000362.1:0-2418 GCA_041940325.1 Brevundimonas sp. | reverse complement strand
ACGGCCAAGATGTCCAAGTCCGACCCGTCGGACCAGAGCCGCATCAACCTGACGGACGACGCCGACGCCATCGTCGCCAAGATCCGCAAGGCCCGCACCGACCCGGACGTGCTGCCCGAGACGCTCGAAGGGCTCGAGAATCGCGCCGAGGCGAAGAACCTGGTGACCATCTACGCCGCCCTCGCCGACATCAGCCGCGAGCAGGTGCTGGCGCAGTTCGCCGGCCAGGGCTTCGGCGCCTTCAAGCCGGCCCTCGCCGACCTCGCCGTGGCCTCCATGGCCCCGGTCACCGCCGAGATGCGCCGCCTGATGGCCGACCCGGCCGAGATCGACCGGGTGCTCAGGGACGGCGCCGACCGCGCCGCCGCCCTCGCCGACCCGGTGGTCGACGAGGTCAAGAAGATCGTCGGCTTCTGGAGGGGCTGAGCGGTTTCCGGACGCGGCGTTGTCGGTCCCTCTGGCGAACGGCGGCGCTTCCGCCCAGGTAGGGCGCATGATCCCGAACCACCCCCTCGACCGCCCCGTCTGGAGCGCCCTGACCAGCCGGCAGGCGCCGCTGGCCCTCGGCGACGCGCGGGCGCTGCGCTTCGATCCAGACTATGCCCTGTTCGCGGCGGCGGCGGACGACTCCCCGGAAAGCACGGAGGCCCTGGGGCGGCTCAACGTTTCTCCGAATGGCCTGGGGCTGGTCGAGGCCGGCGACATGCCCCTACCGCCCGGCGCCGTGGTGCGGGCCGGCGCCGCCTGCGTGCAGATGGTCGCCGCCTCCCTGACCGGCGGCGGCAAGGCTATCGCCTTTGAACCGCTGGGCGAGACCGACGCGGCGGAGATGCTGGCCCTGGCGACCCTGACCGTCCCCGGCCCCTTCTTCGAAAGGACCCACCGGCTCGGCGACTTCATCGGCGTGAAGATCGACGGCCGGCTGGTGGCCATGGCCGGCGAGCGGATGAAGCCGGACGGCTTCACCGAGGTGTCCGGCGTCTGCACCCATCCCGACCACCGCGGCCGCGGCTACGCCGGCGCCCTGATGCGGGTGGTGACGCAACGGATACTGGAGCGCGGGGAGCAGGCCTTCCTCCACGCCTACGCCGCCAACACCGCGACCATCGCCCTGTACGAGACGCTCGGCTTCCGGGTGCGGACACGGATTACCTACACAGTACTCGAGGGGCCGGCCTGAGGATCCCTCTCCCAATGGGAGAGGGCTTGAGCGCACGGCGGCGCAGCCGTCTTCCTTGCGCGAAAGGGTGAGGGGCGAGACGGGGGAAGGGATCGAGCTGCGGGTCGGGCTGCGGCGGCGGCTTGCGCCGACGGCGATACCCGCCCCTCACCCTTTCGCCTTGCCGATCGCTTCGCTCCCGGAGGCTCAAGCCCCCTCCCATCGGGAGAGGGCGACCTAGACTCTGTCCAGCCGCGCGATGAAGAAGCCGTCCAGCCCGCCCTTCTCGGCCCACATCGAGGGCAGGACGCGCAGCCAGCCCTCGGGAGTCAGGGCCTCGTCGGGGGCGCCGAGATCCGCGGGGACGGCGGCGGCGGTCTTGAACGCCGGGTTGCGACGCAGGAAGGCGATGATCTGCGTTTCGCCCTCCTCGCGCTCCAGCGAGCAGACGCAGTAGACCAGCCGTCCGCCCGGCTTCACGCGCTCGGCGGCGGCGTCGAGCAGGCGGTGCTGCACATCGGCCAGCTTCGCTACATCGGCGGGCCTGGTGGCGCGCAGCACCTCGGGGTTGCGGCGGAAGGTGCCGGTGGCCGTGCACGGCGCGTCCAGCAGCACGGCGTCGAAGACGCGCGGGTCGTCCCAGTCCTCGGCCGGGACGGCCGCCACCTCGGCCTCCAGCCCGGTGCGCTCCAGATTGGCGCGCAGCCGCGCCAGCCGCTTGTCCGACCGGTCCAGCGCCACCACCGCTGCGCCCGCGGCGGCCAGCTGCAGGGTCTTGCCGCCCGGCGCGGCGCAGAAGTCGATGATCGCCTCGCCGGCCTTCGGCGCCAGCAGGCGGACGGGCAGGGCCGCGGCGGCGTCCTGCACCCACCAGTCGCCGGCCTCGAAGCCGGGCCAGCCGGCGATGTCGCCTCTCCGGCCGGTGCGCACCGTGCCGCCGGGCAGGATTTCACCCTCGACGGCGTCGGCGACGGTGGCGGCGGCCAGCCCCGGCTTCACACTGAGATCGGTGGCCGGCTCCTCGCGGGCGGCCAGCGCCAGACCGGCCACGGTCGGTTCGCCATAGGTCGCGCGCCAGCGGGCGGCCAGCCAGTCGGGCAGGTTGGACTCGGCCGTGGTCAGGCCCGGCCCGTCGCGGTCGATGCCGCCGCCAACGTGCTTAAATCTCCGGATGGAGGTTCTAAAGGGGCTTCGACACCCGACACCGCCTCGATCCAATGCTGGACGATGAGCATCGCCAGACTGAGCGGAATCTGGAG
>JBGTSL010000361.1:0-2425 GCA_041940325.1 Brevundimonas sp. | reverse complement strand
GGCCGTGGTCGAAAAGCTGGAGCAGTTCCGGGAGGGCACAGGGGCCCTGATGGACCTGAGCTTCGACACCATCGCCGGCGCCGGGCCGAACGGCGCCCTGCCGCACTACAAGCCCGTGACCCGCACCATCCGCAGGATGGAGAAAGGCTCGCTGCTGCTGGTGGACGGTGGTGGCCAGTATCTGGACGGCACGACCGACGTGACGCGGACCATCGCCGTGGGCGAGCCGTCGGACGATCAGCGGCGCATGTTCACCCTGGTGCTCAAGGGTCATATCGCCATGGCCGTGGTGCGCTTCCCCGAAGGCACGACGGGGCATCAGCTGGACGCGCTGGCGCGGCTGCCGCTGTGGATGCAGGGGCACGACTATGACCACGGCACCGGCCACGGGGTCGGCAGCTACCTGGGGGTCCACGAGGGGCCGCAGCGGATCGCCAAGGCGGTCAACACCCAGCCGCTGCTGACCGGTATGATCGTGTCGAACGAGCCGGGCTACTATCGGGAGGGTCACTGGGGCATCCGCATCGAGACCCTGCAGGTGGTGACGGAGCCGACCGCCATCCCCGGCGGCGAGCGCCCCATGCACGGCTTCGAACAGCTGACCCTCGCGCCGCTGGACCGCAAGCTGATCGACATCGCCCTGCTGACCCCGGACGAGCGAGCCTATGTCGACGGCTACCACGCCGACGTGTGGAGCAAGGTCGGGCCGCTGCTCGACGGCGAGGCGAAGGCGTGGCTGGAGCGGGCGTGCGCGCCGCTCTAGCCATCCTTCTCGCGGTCGCCCTGGCGACCCCGGCGGCGGCGCAGTCGGCCCGGCTGCCCCGCGACCTCCTCGACGTCATCCCGCCCTCGGCCCGGGTCGAGGGTCCGCGCGGCCGGATGAAGGTGGTCCAGCCGCTCTGCCGCGTCGGCCCGACCCACTGGGCGCGTCGCCGCATCGTCGACATCGCCGTGCAGGAATGGGCCGCCTTCGGCTACCAGACGATCGACGCCCGCCCGGTCGAAACCCGCCGCCTGCCCGACGGCGTCGTGGCCGAGACCGCCAATCCGCTGAGGCCCGCGCCGCGCAACGCCCGCCACATGCTCCGCCTCGGAACGTGGGAAAGCAGCCGCGCCGCCGACGCGACCATCGCCGGCTACTGGAGCGCCACCCCCGACGGCGTCTCCCTGCTCGCCCGCCAGAACCGCCAGTGGCGGGCCGGCGACCACGGCCCGGTCGACTGGGTCCAGCCCTGGTCCGCCGCCTTCGTCAGCTGGGTGATGTGCGAGGCCGGCCTCGGCGACCCCGGCCAGTTCGAACGCGACATCTCCCACCGCGTCTACATCGATCAGGCCATCCGCGCCCGCGACGGCGCCGAACCCGCCGCGGCCTATGTCGCATACGACGCCGGCGAGCAGCCGATCGAGCCGGGCGACCTGCTGTGCAACAGCCGCGGCGGCGTCGACTATCGCGGCCTCGCCGACCGCCGGCCCGAGATGGGGGAATACGCCCCGGCCCATTGCGACATCGTCGTGCGGGTCGACGCCGACCGGATCAACGTCATCGGCGGCAATGTCGTCCAGGGCGTCAGCCTGACCCTCCTGCCGCTGACATCCGAAGGCTCGGCCCACCCGCGCCCGCTGGCCGCTGATGATCTCCCCGGCGCCCGCACCATCTTCGCCCATCTGAAGCTTCGGGCCGACCCGGTGGAGCCGGACGCCATGGACCGCTCGCCGACGATCCGGGCTCTGACCGGCTCTTGAAATGAGGCCGAACGGCGCCCATCTCCCGTCAGTCGGCGGATGCGTCGCCGGCTTCCCACATTTCAGGAGATGCGCCGATGAAGACGCGCAGGCTGGGCCGTTCGGGCCCTGAGGTTTCGGCCATCGGCCTCGGCTGCATGGGCATGGCCGCCTTCTACGGCCAGGCGTCCGACGAGGCGCAGGCGACGGCGGTGATCCACCGCGCCCTCGACCTCGGCGTCACCTTCTTCGACACCGCCGAGATGTACGGACCGCACACCAACGAGGTCCAGCTCGGCAAGGCCCTGGCCGGCCGCCGCGACCGCGCTTTCGTGGCGACAAAGTTCGGCATCGGCTACAACGCCGACCGGACCGCCCTGACCGTCGACGGCTCGCCCGACAACGTCCGCCGCGCCATCGAAGGCAGCCTGAAGCGCCTCGGCATGGATCACGTCGACCTCTACTATCTTCACCGCGTCGACCCGGACACGCCGATCGAGGACACGGTCGGCGCCATGGCCGAGCTGGTCGCCGAGGGCAAGGTCCGCTTCCTCGGCCTGTCGGAGGCCGCGCCCGACACCCTGCGCCGCGGTCACGCGACCCACCCGATCACCGCCCTGCAGACCGAATACTCCCTGTGGAGCCGCGACCCGGAGGACGAACTGCTGGCCGTCTGCGAGGAGCTGGACATTGGCTTCGTGCC
>JBGTSL010000360.1:0-2428 GCA_041940325.1 Brevundimonas sp. | reverse complement strand
CCATGGCCAGCACGCCCTCATCTCCGAGGCGACGGATGGTGTCGATATCAGTGCGCTCGCCTACGACCGGGTCGTTGTCGATCTTCCAGTCGCCCGTGTGCAGAACCAGACCCAGCGGCGTGGTGATGGCCAGACCGTTCGGCTCGGCCGTCGAATGGGTGATGGTCACCATCTCGATGTGGAAGGGGTCGAGATCAATGGTCCCGCCCAGCGGCACCTCATGAATCTTCACCCGGTCGCCGAGACCCGCAACGCGCAGCTTTTCGCGGATTAGATAGGCCGTGAACGGCGTGGCATAGAGCGGCGCCTTCAGGCGAGGCCATAGCCAGCCCAGCGCCCCGATATGGTCCTCGTGCGCATGGGTGAGCACGATCCCGAGGATGGTCTCGCCCTCCAGGAAGGTCGGGTCCGGCACGATCACATCGACGCCTGGCGTGGTATGGTCGCCGAAGGTCACGCCGACATCGACGAGGATCCACTTGCGATCATGGGCCGGCCCGAACCCGTAGGCGTTCAGGTTCATGCCGATCTCGTTCGACCCGCCCAGCGGCAGGAAGACGAGCTCGTCGCTCTTGGATTTTTTCATCAGGTCTCAGAAATGGTGTTTCGACGATAAATTTCGAGAAGACCCCGTATCGTCAGGTCGGAGTCGAAGTGGTCGATGCTGTCGGTGGCGCCCTCGAACAGGGAGGCGACGCCGCCGGTGGCGATTACGGTGAGGGGCTCGCCGCGCTCTGCCTTGATGCGCGAGACGAGGCCTTCGATCAGCGAAATATACCCCCAGAAGACGCCCGATTGCATGGCCGACACGGTGTCGGTGCCCACGATCCTGTTACCGGCAGGCCGCTGGATGGCGATGCGGGGCAGCATGGCGGCCGCCTCGTGCAAGGCCTGCAGCGACAAGTTGATGCCAGGCGCGATGATCCCGCCCTCGAAGGCCCCGTCGCCGGCGACCACGTCGAAGGTTGTGGCGGTGCCGCTGTCGATGATGATCAGGTCGCCCGGATAGACCAGGTGGGCGCCGATGGCGTTGACCAGCCGGTCGGCCCCGGCCTCGCCTGGCTTGGTGATACGCGCCGCCATGCCCAGTTCGACGTTCTCGCCGATGACCAGCGGCTCGACCGAAAGGTAACGGCGCGCGAGGTTGCGCAGGTTGAAGATCGACTGCGGGACGACGCTGGAGATGATGCAGCCGTCCAGCTGGCTGATCGCCAGCCCCCGCATGGTCAGCAGCTGGCTCAGCCAGACGGCGTATTCGTCCGCCGTGCGGGTGCTCTCGGTGGCCGTGCGCCACTGGGCGACCCAGTCCGACCCGTCGTGGACCGCGAACAGCGTATTGGTGTTGCCCTGCTCGATCGCCAGAAGCATCAGGCGGCCTCCCCGAAGAATACGTCTCCGGCCGAGATAAGCCTTAGCGTGCCGTCCGACAGCCGAAGTCTCAGCGCGCCGTCCGGGGCAACGCCCTCGGCCCGACCCTCGACCGTTTCATGGCCCAGCCGGGCCACTGCCGGGCCGTCCAGCCCGGTCGCCCGCGCCGTCCAGGCGTCGAGGATGGGTTCGAAGCCCAGCGCCTGCCAGCGTCCTAGCCAGACGGCGAAGGCCTGGGCCAGCCGGGCGGCCGCGACCTCGACGGTCGGCGGCGCGGCGACGTCGCCCCGGAGGTGCTGGGCCAGCGATGTGGCGGGCCGCTCGGCACCGGTCGGTGCATGGGCGAGATTGACCCCGATGCCGACCGCCAGCCACAGGCCGCCTGCGGGATGGGCTCCGGATTCGACCAGCACGCCCGACGCCTTCTCCCCGGCCAACATCACATCGTTGGGCCATTTGATGGTCACCAGCGACGGCGGCGCCCAGGCGTCCAGAAGGTCGGCGACGGCCAGGGCGGCGATGAAGGTGATCTGGGCGGCCTCGGCCGGGGATTTGCGCGTCGTCAGCAGCAGGGTGCCGAACAGGTTGCCGGTATCGCTCTCCCAAGACCGGCCGCGGCGCCCCCGCCCGGCCGTCTGATGGCGCGCCGTGATCCATACCGGGCCAGTCTCGCCGGCCTCGGCCCGGCGGCGGGCCTCCGCATTGGTGGAGTCGATCTGGTCGAGCAGCAGGACGGGCGCGGCCGAAGCCACCGTCAGCCCGCCCCGTAGCCGACCGCCGCCGCCCGCGCGAAGGGCTCCAGCCAGGTCAGGGCGACCATGACCAGCGGGAAGGAGAACAGGGCCGCGGCGATGGCGATGGTCTTCGCCTCGATCGGCGACCGGTCGATCGCCTCGACGCCCTCGGGCGCAGGATCGAACCACATCAGCTTGATGATGCGCAGATAGTAGAAGCCGGCCACGACCGAGGCCACCAGACCGGCGGCGCCGACCATCCAGTAACCGGCCTCGGCGGCGGCGCCGAAGACGTAGAACTTGCCCCAGAAGCCGGCCAGCGGCGG
>JBGTSL010000359.1:0-2428 GCA_041940325.1 Brevundimonas sp. | reverse complement strand
TGCCGGATCAGCCCGCGCGTATCCCGCCCCGCCGACCCCGCCTCGGCCCGGAAACACGGCGTCAGCGCCGTCAGCCGCATCGGCTCGGCCAGCTGCTCCTCCGGCAGGATCTGCTCGCGCACGAGATTGGTGAGGGAGACTTCGGCGGTGGGGATGAGCAGATGTTCGCCGACGCGGAACAAATCCTCCTCGAACTTCGGCAGCTGCCCGGTGCCGAACATCGCCTCGTCGCGCACCAGATACGGCGGATTGACCTCCAGATAGCCGTGCTCGGCCGTCTGCACGTCCAGCATGAATTGGCCGACGGCCCGCTCCAGCCGCGCCAGCCCGCCCTTCAGCACCGCGAACCGCGCGCCGCTCATCCGCGCCGCCGCCTCGAAGTCCAGCAGCCCCAGCGCCTCGCCCAGATCGGCATGATCCTTGGCCGGCCCCGTCTTCCTCGGCTCCCCCCACGGCGTCCCGACCAGCACGTTCGCCGCCTCGTCGTCGCCCTCCGGCACATCGTCCGCGGCCAGGTTCTTCTGCGCCGCCAGCAGGTCGCGCAGCGCCTTGCCGGCCTCGGCCTCGACCGCCTCCTGCGCCGCGATTTCGCCCTTCAGGCTCTCGACCTCGGCCTTCAGCCGGTCAGCCTCGGCCATGTCCTTCTTCGCCATCGCCGCGCCGATCAGCTTCGACGCCGCATTGCGCCTCGCCAGCGCCTCCTGCCCCGCCGTCTGGGCGGCGCGCAGCGTCCGGTCCAGCTCCAGCGCCCGGTCCACGATGGCCTGCGCGTCCTCGACGCCGCGCGACTCCCACCCGCTCACATAGGCGGCGGGATTGTCACGGATGGCGCGGATGTCGTGCATGGTCGGTCTCGGTTCGGGGAGCGCCTGCTCTAACCCCCGCCGCGGATTCCGCCAACCCGCCAGACCCGTTCCTTCTCCCCTTGGGGGAGAAGGTGCCCCGGAGGGGCGGATGAGGGGTGAGTCGGCTCCAGACCGGCGGGCGGACGGCCTGCGTCAAACATCCCCCTCATCCGGCCCTACCGGGCCACCTTCTCCCCCGGAGGGGAGAAGGACACCGCACGCCTCACCCCCGCCCGTGCCGTCCGAACACCCGCGTCTGCCCGGACCGCAGCACCAGCAGCGTGTCGAACGGCTGTTTCCGCCCGTCCGGCGTCTCCATCCCCGGCGAGCCCAGCGGCATCCCCGGCAGGGCCAGCCCCGCCGCCTCGGGCCGTTCGGCCAGCAGCCGCACCACATCCGCCGCCGGCACATGGCCCTCGATGGCGTAGCCGCCGATCACCGCCGTATGGCAGGACGCCAGCCCATCCGGCAGCCCCCGCGCCCGGCGCACCGTCCCCGGGTCCTCCACCACATTTACCGCCACGGTGAACCCGGCCCGCCGCATATGCGCGACCCAGCCCTCGCAACAGCCGCAGGTCGGCGACTTGTACACCGCCAGCGCCCGGCTCCCCCGCGTCCGTGCGTGCGCGCCGCCGGCGAAAGCAAGTGCGGCGGCGGAACCGATCAGAAGGCGGCGGGTGATGGTCGGCATGGCCGTTTCCCTTTGCGAACTCCCGCCTATTCTAGGAACGGTCCCACCGCGAGGCCATCCCGCGCGCTTGCGGCCGACTGTCCCGGGATGGCCTTTGCTGCGCTGCAAATCCGCGCCCAGCCATCATACTTCCATGGACCAAACCACTGTTTTCCCTGCAGAGACCCACTTTATCAGCGTCATGAAAACGCCTGAGGGCGCGGGCGCCCCATAATGCCTCTCTCGCCTGCGGAGTCTCCGCCCGGTCTTTGACAATCGAATCCCCGCCGCGCCGCCACAGGCGCGCCGATGTAGACTCTGCCGACTCTGACACACCGAATTTCCGGCGCCGACTCTGCCGACTCTGATACACCGTTTTTTCGTTTCACCCGGGTGAAACCCGGGCTGCCGCCTCAGATCAGCCCCGCCATCGGCGAACTGGCGCTGGCGTACATCCGTCGCGGCATCCGCCCGGCCAGATAGGCCTCCCGCCCGGCGATCACCGCATGCTTCATCGCGCGGGCCATCCGGATCGGATCCTTCGCCCCGGCGATGGCCGTGTTCATCAGCACCGCGTCGCAGCCCAGCTCCATGGCGATGGTCGCGTCCGACGCCGTCCCCACGCCCGCGTCGACCAGCACCGGCACCTTCGCCTGTTCGACGATCAGCCGGATGTTGACCCGGTTCTGGATGCCCAGTCCCGAGCCGATCGGCGCGGCCGCCGGCATGATGGCCGCGGCCCCCGCCTCCTCCAGCCGCTTGGCCATGACCACGTCGTCGGTGCAGTAGACCATGACGTCGAAGCCGTCCTTGACCAGCAGGTCCAGCGCTCTCAGCGTCTCGACCATGTCCGGATACAGGTGCGCCGTGTCCGACAGCACCTCCAGCTTGACCAGGCCCCAGCCGCCCGCCT
>JBGTSL010000358.1:0-2433 GCA_041940325.1 Brevundimonas sp. | reverse complement strand
GGAGACCGCCCGGGCGATGATGCTGCAGGGGGCCGAGGTGCTGTTCTACCCCACCGCCATCGGCTCCGAGCCGCACGACAAGGAGCTGGACACCGCCGATCCGTGGCGGCGCGCCATGCAGGGCCACGCCGTGTCGAATGTCGTGCCGGTCGTGGGCGCCAACCGCACCGGGGCCGAATACGCCACCGAGGTCGGCCAGGTCTTCTACGGCTCGTCCTTCATCGCTGACCATCGCGGCGACCTGGTCGAGAGCTTCGGCCGCGAGGAGGAAGGGGCGCTCGTCCATACCTTCGACCTGGACTACATCGACCGCCACCGCGCCGCCTGGGGCTTCTTCCGCGACCGCCGCACGGACCTGTACGGCTCGCTCGTCAGCCCGCGCCCGGCATAGACCCCAGCGCCCGCCGTTCGGCCGCGCACGACGGATTGGACAGGCCCTCGGCGCGGGCGGCCGTCACCTCGGCTCGCGCGGCCTCCAGATCGGCTTGGAAGTCGGGCGTCTCCATCGCCCCGCCATACACCCGCCGGCCGACGCGAAAACCTGCCTGGACATCCTGCGGCCAGTTCATCCGGCAGACGGCGCGGCTGTGACCGATCTCGGCCCCCCGCGCCCGCGCGCCCGCCGCCCGGTCCGGCGCCAGCTCGGCGAACAGCTCGCCATAAGCGGCGCCGGCGACCGCTCCCGTGGCCGGCCAGGAAGGAGTGTCGCGCGTGGCTGAGTCAATCCTCTGGCAGGGTTGGAGGTCCCGATCGACGGCGATGGGGCGACGACGCGGGTGAAGGATCGCCAGCCGCCGGGACGCCGCTTCGGAATCGATGAGCAGCCGGGTCATCAGTCGCGTCAGGGCCGGGCGCGGCCTTGCCGCCAGCCTCGTGCCCAAGACGCAGTCGAAATGCTGGGCGGCCTCGGGTGGACGGATTTCGGCATGGGCGATCGCCAGCCACCAGCGATCGGAGCCGGGCGTGTTCGGACGAAGGTCGCCGGGCCAGATCGTGGGCGCGGGCGGCGAAGCGGAGAAGCCCTTCGCGATCGCCTCCACAGCCGCGGCGTCGAGATATCCGGGCTGGGAGGCCTGGGGCAGAGGTCCCCCGGCCGAGGCGCACGCCGCGACGAGGACGCAGGCCGCCAGCGCGGCCGCCGGCCTCACCGTCCGGTGGTCCAGTCCAGCTGGACGTCGGTCGGTCCGCCTTCGATGCGGGTGGCGATGACCTGCATCAGCTGGCCGCGGCCGTTGGCGCCGTCGCCGGCCGAATAGGCCTGGGCGTCGCCCCGGTTCATCGAGTTGATCTGTTTCAGACCGGCGGCCTCGGCGCGCTGGCGGTAGAAGGCGACCACGGTCTCCGGGTCGGCGTCAGTGGTGAACTGGACGATTCCGCCGGGCCCGGCGGGGCCCTGCGCCACGGTGGCCGGGCCCTTCGGTTCGGCGCCCGGATAGATCACGGCGAACGCCGGCGCGCCGTCGGCGGCGGGCAGGGCGCCGGCGGTTCCGGCGGGCGGCGTCCCCGTCGTACCCGGGACCGTCTTCGCGGCCGGCGCCGAGACCTCGGCCGCCAAGTCTCCGGCGGTCGCGGCCTCCTTCGCTGGCTCCCGTTCGCTGCACCCGGCCAGCACCGTGGCCGCCACGATGGCGGTGGCCGCAAGACTGCGCTTCATCCCTTGGTCGTCCCTGAATAAGACTGTGTCGTTGGCTTCACCGTGGCGCATGCGTGCGGCAGCCGCAAGGCGGGCCTGCGCGCAGGGCGGGGCGGATTGCCGCGCCGTCAGCCGGTCGCCGCGTCCGCCTCGTCTCCCGCCCCCGCATGGCCATCCGCCGGCTCATCGGCGCCGGTGTTGTTGATCGTCCGGTCGGCGTCCTTCCCGCCGGAAGAACCGGGCGCGGCCGAGCGCATGCTTTCGGTCGCCAGACTCTCGTTGATGCGGTCCTGGTCGGGGTCGATTTCCGATCCGGTGGCGGCCCCGCCCTGCAGCGACCCGGCCCGCGTGTCCGACCCCATGCCGCTGCCCGACACGGCTTCTGTCAGGGCGTCCGGGGTCCGGCCCAGATCGGGCTTCTCGCCCATGTCGTCGGCCTCGCGGGCGTCCTCGGCCTGCTGCGGATGCTGTTGCTGGGTCATGGCGAACTCCTTCACCCGCCTAAGCGAACCGACCGGGCGACCGGTTCCGCGCCGCGCCGGGCTCTGGACAGCGAAAAGGCCGGGATTCACATCCCGGCCTCTCCATCGAATCCGTCAGGGCCTACTTGCCGAACAGCTTGGCCCAGCGGCGCTTCTCGCGGGTCTTCCAGGTCCCGCGGTGATAGGCGTCAGAGCCGATCAGCGGCACCACCGTGGTGGCCTCGGCGAAGACCATCTGCTCGTGCGTGGTCTGCACCTTGCCCCACGACGCCGCCTCCTTGAGCGTCGAGGACGAGCACGCCCCGTCACGCACGTCGG
>JBGTSL010000357.1:0-2438 GCA_041940325.1 Brevundimonas sp. | reverse complement strand
TGCTGAACGCCGGGCGGATCGAGCAGGTCGGCAAGCCGATGGAGTTGTACGAGCGGCCCCGCAACCTGTTCGTCGCGGAGTTCATCGGCAGCCCGAAGATGAACCTGCTGCCGGCGGAGATCGTCACCGCGTCGGCGAAGGGCGCGACGGTGCGGACGGCGGCGGGCGAGACCGTCCGGGTCGATGTCGACGCCTCGCGCGCCGCGCCCGGCGAGCCGGCGACCCTGGGGGTGCGGCCGGAGCACCTGGGCCTGTCCGGCGAGGGCGACGCGGTGGCGGCGACGGTCACCTTCGTCGAAACCCTGGGGCATGCGACCTACGCCTATCTCGAGGCGGGCGGGACGCCGTTGACGGTGCTGCTGCCCGGCGAAGCACGGCCCGCCGTGGGTGAAGTCGTGACGCTGCGCGCGCCGGCGGGCCGGGCCCACCTGTTCGATGCGGGCGGCGAGGCCTTCGCGCGGCCCTGACGGCGCCGGGCGACGGCGCGTGTTGCGTCGCACAACGGCCTGGCACTAGATGCGCCATGCCCACGCCCTCCCCCGCCTCGCTGACCGTCGATCTCGACGCGCTCGCCGCCAACTACCGCACCCTGGAGACTATCGGCGGCGTCCCCGTACATCCGGTGGTCAAGGCGGACGGCTACGGCCTCGGCGCCGCGGCCTGCGCCGGGCGGCTGATGCGGGAGGGAGCAAGGACCTTCTTCGTCGCCCGCACCGGCGAGGGCGAACGGCTGCGGGCCGCCCTGGGGAGCGAGCCAGCGATCTATGTGCTCGATGGCTGTCTTGCCGGGCGGGCGGGCCGGCTGCGCGCCGCCGACCTGCGGCCGGTGCTGAACACCGACGCCCAGATGGCCGAATGGCTCGCCGCGGGCGGCGGAGGCTGCGGCCTGCAGATCGACACGGGCATGAACCGGCTGGGCTTCCGGCCGGAGGCCGCGCCGGAACCGTTCGAAGGGCTCGACCTGGTGCTGAGCCACCTCGCCTGCGCCGACGATCCGTCGGAGCCGATGAACGCGCGGCAGAGGGACGCCTTCGCGGCGGCGGCGGCGCGCTATCCGGGCGCCATGCGGTCGTTCGCCAATTCCGGCGGGGTGTTTCTGGGCGAGAGCTACGCCTTCGACGCGTCGCGGCCAGGAATCTGCCTGTACGGCGGCGGTCCTGAAGGACGTCCGGACGCGCGGATCAAGCCGGTGGCGACGTTCGCGGCGGAGGTGCTGCAGGTGCGCGACGTGCCCGCGGGCGAAAGCGTCGGCTATTCACGGGGTTTCGTCGCAGAGACGCCGCGCCGCATCGCCACGATCGGGGCGGGCTACGCGGACGGCGTGCTGCGCAGTTACAGCCCGGACGGGCGGGCCTGGGTCGCGGGCGGGCTCCGGCCGATCGTGGGCCGGGTGTCCATGGACGTCTGCGCGGTCGACGTCACCGGGCTGGAGGTCGTGGTCGGAAACAGCGTCGAACTGTTCGGGCCGAACCGGATGCTGGACGAGGCGGCGGCGGCGGCGGGCACGGTGGCGTGGGAGCTGCTGACCTCGGTCAGCGCGCGCGTGCCCCGGACCCATATCGGCTGATCACCTGCGTCATTATCGGTCGTAGGGCCATCGGAGCCCCCTGCCCCGCCCGCACCGACTCCTGTAAGCCGTTTGCATGGCTCGAGACGGTGCGATCTATGTCTGTCAGTCCTGCGGGGCGGTCCACGGCAAGTGGTCCGGCCAGTGCGGCGCGTGCGGACAGTGGAATTCGATCGTCGAGGAGAGCCGCTCGGCCCCGCCGGGGGCGCTGAAGCCGGCGGCGAGCAGCCGCACCCGCGGCGTGCAGTTCGAGACCCTGCAGTCCGACACGCCGGAGCCGCCGCGCATCGTGACCGGGGTGACGGAGTTCGACCGGGTCTGCGGCGGCGGTGTCGTGCCGGGCTCGGCCATATTGCTGAGCGGCGATCCGGGCGTGGGCAAGTCGACCCTGCTGCTGGACGTCGCCGGGCGGGCGGCGATGTCGGGGCGGCGGGTGGCCTATATCTCCGGCGAGGAGGCGGTCGAGCAGATCCGGGCCCGGGCGAAGCGGATGGGGCTGGAGAAGGCCTCCGTCGAGCTGGCCTCTGCGACGGCGCTGCGCGAGATCCTCGGCACGCTGAAGCGCGAGAAATTCGACATCGTCATCGTCGATTCGATCCAGACGCTGTGGTCCGACGCGCATGAGGCGGGGCCGGGATCGGTGACCCAGGTGCGGGCCTGCGCCGGCGAGATGGTGCGGCTGGCCAAGTCGCAGGGCGTGGCGGTGGTGCTGGTCGGCCATGTGACCAAGGACGGCCAGGTGGCGGGGCCGCGGGTGGTCGAGCACATGGTCGACGCCGTGCTGAGCTTCGAGGGCGAGCGCGGCTATCCGTTCCGCATACTGCGGGCCGGCAAGAACCGTTTCGGCGCGACCGACGAGATCGGCGTGTTC
>JBGTSL010000356.1:0-2439 GCA_041940325.1 Brevundimonas sp. | reverse complement strand
AAAACCCCATAAATTTGAAATTAAACATAAATAAAAATTCAAAATTATTCAAATTACAATAATAAATTTAATAGTTCAATTACTATTGGATCTTTACTTTCGATCCAAAGTTGGTTCTTCACCGGATTGGGGAAAACATTTAGGGATAATGCTTCTTCCAGATTAACATTGGTCAATGCATCGATCCGGATCAGGTAGGTCTCCTGCCGGCGCTCCGGGCCGCGATCGTCGAACAGCTTGGCGAACCGGCCAACCGCGATGACCGAATTGATCGTTTTGGCACCGATCGCCGCAATCATAGGAACAGTCCGTGTTCCTTTCGTATCGTCGTGCGATCCTGACGACCGCAGTTTCAGCCCCATGAACCGGCCGCAACGGCCGGTGCCCGCCTGATCGCCTGCGACGAGCGCGGCAAGACCTTCTCCAGCCGCGCCTTCGCCGATCACGTCGCCGCCCTCAGGGACCGCGGCGAGCGGCGGCTGGTCTTCGCCATCGGCGGCGCCGACGGGCTGGACGAGAGCGTCCGCGCCGCCGCCGCCTCGACCCTCGCCTTCGGCCCCCAGACCTGGCCCCACGCCCTGGCGCGGGCCATGCTGGCCGAGCAGCTGTATCGCGCCGTGACCATCCTGGCCGGATCGCCCTATCATCGCGATTGATGCGCCCCGTCGCCCTCGCCCTGCTCTCCGTCCTGACCGCCCTGCCGGTGGCGGCCGCCGCCCCGCAGTCGGCCGAGGTCGCGCGCCTGCAGGCCGAGTTCCGCGACGAGCGCGCCCGCGCCACCCGCCTGCGCGCCGAGGCCGCCGAGGCCGCCGCCGAAATCGCCCGGCTGGAGCGCGAACTGGCCGCGCTCGGGGCCGACGTCGCCGCCGGCGACGCGACCATCGCCGCCCAGCGCGCCCGGCTTCGCGAACTCAGCGATCGCGAGGCGGCCCTGGTCGCCCGCCTGTCGCAGGCGCGCGGCCGCCAGACCCGCCTGCTCTCGGCCCTGCAGATGATGAGCCGCCGTCCGCCGCCGCCGCTTCTGGTCCCCGCCGACAAGGCCGTCGACACCGTCCGGGCCGCCATCCTGATGAAGGCCGTCGCCCCCGAGCTGCAGGCCCGGGCCAGGAGCCTCGCCGACCGTCAGGACGAGATCATCCGCGTCCGCCGCCTCGCCGCCCTCAACAGCGAGGCCCTGTTCACCGCCGAGAGCGAGCAGGGCGACCGCCGCGCCCGCGCCGAATCCCTCGCCGCCCGCCAGAGCCGCCTCCGCGCCGTGCTCCGGGCCGAGGCCGAGACCGCCGAACGCGCCGCCCGCGCCCTCGAGGCCCGGCTCCGCGCCCTCGGCGGCGCCGTCCCCGCGCCCGACGCCGACGCCGCCCCCGCCACGGCCCGCCGCCCCGCCGGCCGCGACCGTCTGACCGCGCCGGTCGAGGGCGTTCCGTCCGTTCGCTACGGCGAGGGCTCCAGCGGCTGGCGCTGGCGCGGCGACGATATCGAGGCCCGCGCCCCCGCCGCCGGTCGCGTCGCCTGGACCGGCCCGCTCAGCGGCTGGGGCCAGGTGATCATCCTCGATCTCGGCCCCGGCTGGCGCGCGGTCGTCTCCGGCCTCGACGAGGTTTCGGTCTCCACCGGCGACCGCGTCGCCGACGGCCAGGCCCTCGGCCGCTCCGGCGCCGACGGCGAGATCGCTTTCGAACTGCGCCGCGACGAACGCCCGGTCGATCCGGGGCCGTGGCTTCGGTGAGGGCTTAGGGCGTAGGGCTTAGGGCTCAGGTCATAGTGAGCAGCGCGAGCCGGGAGCCGCCCCGCTTCCTAATTCCTAAGCCCTAAGCCCTACGACCTGATTTCCTCGCCCACCGCGCGCTTCCCCTTCCCATCCCCCGATGACGCTGATTTTATCGGCCAAACGGCGTCCGGTCACGATTTGGGCGCCGGAGGCCTCCTAGGTTACGACGTTCAGGCCGCCTCCCCGGCCCGCTGGAAGAAGACCGCATGCGCAAGTTTCTGATGATCGGCGCCGTCGCCGCCACCGTGGTCGGCCTGGGCGCGGCCACCACCGCCGGACAGACCCCGCGGAATGAGGCCTTCCGCCTGATCGGCCTGTTCGGCGACGCCCTCGCCACGGTCGAGCGCGACTACGTCGTGCCGGTCGACGACAAGAAGCTGATCGAGGCCGCCCTGCAGGGCATGATGACCGCCCTCGACCCGCACTCCTCCTACATGCCGCTGAAAGCCTACGGCGAGCTGCGCGAGCGCACCGAGGGCCAGTATTCCGGCGTCGGCCTGACCATCTCGTCCGAGGGCGGGCTGGTGAAGATCATCTCGCCGATGGACGGCGGCCCCGCCGCCCGCGCCGGCGTCCAGGCCGGCGACGTCATCTCGGCGATCGAGGGCCAGAATTCCACCGGCCTGACCGTCAGCCAGGTCTCCGAAAAGCTGCGCGGCGCCGCCGGCGCC
>JBGTSL010000355.1:0-2442 GCA_041940325.1 Brevundimonas sp. | reverse complement strand
GCCGTTGGCGTTCAGGCCCCAGTAGGCGCCCGCCGTCAGACCCGGATACATCGAGAAGGCGGCGCTGGCCGCGGCGGTCATCTGGCCGAAGGCCATGGCCACGACCGACGGCATGCCCTGGCCGCCGTGCTCGGGCAGGGCCGACAGGGCGGGCCAGCCGGCCTCGACCATGGCCTTGTAGGCCTCCTTCCAGCCGGTCGGGCCGGTGACCTTGCCGTTATCCCATTTGCAGCCTTCCTGATCGCCGACGCGGTTTAGCGGGGCGATGACCTCCTCGGCGAATTTGGCGCCTTCCTCGAGGATCTGGCCGACCAGTTCCGAGGACACGTCGGCGAAGCCGGGCTGGTTGGAATAGCGGTCGATCTCCAGCACCTCGTTCAGGATGAACGTCAGGTCGCGGACGGGCGCCTTGTAGGCCATGAGATTACGCTCTCGCTTTGAAGGGCTGGACGGTGTGGTCGGGGTTCAGACGCGACTTCAGCAGGGTCGCGTATTCGTCGGCGCCGGGCAGCAGGTCGGGCCGGTGTTCGGCCAGCTTGCGCTCCATCACGGCGCAGGCCTCCTCGGCGGTTTCGATGGCGGCGTCGAGGTCCTCGCGCTGTTGCTTCAGCGCCTCGATCTGGGCCCGATGGCGGCGCAGGGCGACCGCCATCTGATGGGCGTTGTGATTGTCGTGGTCGTAGAGATCCAGCATCTCCTGGATCTCCTGCAGCGAGAAGCCGATGCGGCGCCCCCGCAGGATCAGCTTCAGCCGCGCCCGGTCGCGCGCGTCGTAGACCCGCGTCTGGCCCTTGCGGGCCGGGGTCAGCAGCCCCTTGTCCTCATAGAAGCGCAGCGCCCGCGCCGTCGCCCCGAACTCGCGGCACAGCTGGCGGATCGAATAGGTGCGATGATCGTCGGCGGTCGCCATGGCCGCCAGATAAGCCGATCTTTACGTGCACGTAAAGGGAAGGATTTGAGGGAGGCAGCAGGGATCAGGCAGCAGGCATCAGGATGAAGTCTCTTGCGTCAGGCGTTCAGCGCGCGACCTAACCTGCTGCCTGCTGCCTGCTGCCTGCTGCCTGCTGCCTGCTGCCTGCTGCCTGCTGCCTGCTGCCTCCCGCGTCAGCGCACTTCCCGCGCCCGATACCACAGCACCGGCGCGGTCATGGCGATCAGCACGACATTGGTCGCCGCCAGGCCGAACTCCAGTCCCAGCGCGTGCACGGCCAGCATGACCGTCTCCAGCGCCAGCAGGCCGGCGGCGGCGGTGACCAGCAGGGGGCGGCCGTGCTTCCACGACGCCAGCGGGGCGAGGATCAGGACGGCGAGCACGATCTCGGCCACGCCGAGGCCGCGCACCATGCTCTCCGGGGCCAGCGCCGGCCAGCGCATCAGCTCGACCAGATTGGTCATCGGCTCGCTCAGCTTGGCGTAGCCGGCCGCGATGAAGAACATCGCCAGCCAGCCCTGCAGCGTCCAGAGCGTCAGATTGCGGTAGCTGGCGTTCAGCCGCGAGCGGGCGGGGGAAAGGGTCTGAGAAGTCATTTTATGGGACGCCCGGGGAGGAGCGCTCGTTCTATTGGCAACAGTGTCGATGTCGGATCGGCCCATCCGTTCCGCAAGGGCGCGAAGCGAGACCGTAACCATCCGTGACCGCCTTCTGCGCGCGCCCCACGGCCAAAGCGTGGCCGTATCCATAATTCCCTGTAATGCGAGCGGGGTTTCGGGCGCCTTAAGAGCGGGGCGGCGAGAGCAGACGGGGCGGGGCACGGCGGGTCCTTTCAGGGGTCGCCTCGATACCGCCACGCTGTTGCCAGCCTGCTGTCAGCAGCCGGCCAGGCCCCAGGCCTCCCGCGCCCGAGTCAGTCGCGCCAGCTTGTCGTGGAACGGCCCCCAGTCGTCGCCGGCGTCGATCGCCGCCCAGATCGCCTCGACCTCATCGATCAGCATCTCCTCCGGCTCCGGCGCCGCGAACAGCGGATGCTCCAGCCGCTCCGGCCGGTCCGGCTCATGCTCGAACAGGGCGAAGCGGAAGGCGTCGAAGGCCTCGCCCTGATAGAGCTTGCCCCTCGGCCCGCCGAGCGCCCGCGCCGACGAGGCGAAGCCGCCGAACCAGTCGAAGTACAGCGGCTCCCAGCGCAGCGCCTCGCCCCCCTCGCGCAGAAGCGCCAGGGTCGTGTCGAGTAATCTCTGATCCGCCGCCTCGCCGAGGCTGAGGACGCCCAGTCGCGCCAGAAACGCCGCCCTCAGCTCGCGGATATAGGCCGGGCCGAACCCGTTCAGCGCCTCGGTCAGCGGCTCGGCGTCGGCCACCGTCTTCAGCGCTCCGCCCAGCTGGGTCAGGGCCCAGAACACCGCCTCCGGCTGACGCGCGAAAGCGTACAGCCCGAACTGGTCGAAATAGGCCGCCGTGAAGCCGGCCATGGCGCCCAGCAGCAGGCGGTGCATAATAAGACTATG
>JBGTSL010000354.1:0-2443 GCA_041940325.1 Brevundimonas sp. | reverse complement strand
CTTCTTCTTGATTGGCCACAAGAGGCGGCGTGCCTTGTCCAGGTTGACGTTGTCCGGCCAGGAATTCAGGGGTGCGAAGCGCTGGTTGCCGGTGCCGCCGCCACCACGGCCGTCGGCCAGGCGGTAGGTCCCTGCGGCATGCCACGCCATGCGGATCATGAGGCCGCCGTAGTGCCCCCAGTCGGCCGGCCACCACGGCTGGCTGTCGGTCATCAGGGCGTGCAGGTCGCGCTTGACGGCTTCGTAGTCGAGCTTCCTGAACGCCTCGGCGTAGTCGAAGCCGTCACCCATCGGGTCGCCGGTCTTACCCTGCTGGTGCAGGATGTCGATCGACAGCTGGTTGGGCCACCAGTCGCGGTTGGTGCGGCCCAGCAGGGCCCTGAGGGCCGCAGGCTTCTTGCTCGGGTCGCTCAGCGGGCTTTTGTGCGCATTCCCGTCCATGACGGCTCCTCCTGTGATCCTGACTGGAGCACAGCCTAGGCCCCGGCTGAACGTAAGGACAATCGATAAACTTTGTGATCAGGCACAGTAAAATCTATAATCGCGCAGCGCCCCGCACCTCGTCTGGACAGGCGGCCGAAATCATTTCACACATAAAATATGTCAGAGCGAACGCCCGTCCGGAGCATCGCCATCGTCGGGGCCGGCCCCGGCGGCCTCTACCTCGCCATCTCGCTGAAACTGCGCGATCCCTCGCTGCAGGTCGTGGTGCACGAGCGCAACCGGCCGGACGACACCTTCGGCTGGGGGGTGGTCTTCTCGGACCAGACGCTGGCCAATCTGAAGGCCAACGACCCTGAAACCGCCGCGATCATCGAGGCCGCCTTCGTCCACTGGGACGATATCGACGTCCATATCCACGGCCAGACCATCCGCTCGGGCGGCCACGGCTTCGCGGGCATCGGCCGCCAGAGGCTGCTGACCATCCTGCACGAGCGGGCCCGGTCGCTGGGCGTCGAACTGAAGTTCCAGAGCGAGATCGACGACATCCGCGCGCTGGAGGCCGACATCGTCGTCGCCGCTGACGGGTTGAACAGCCGGGTGCGAAACGCGGCCCCCGAGGTGTTCGGCGTCGACATCGACGTGCGAAGCAACAACTACATCTGGCTGGGGACCAACCAGTCGTTCGACGCCTTCACCTTCGCCTTCGTCGACACGCCGCACGGCTGGATCTGGGCCCACGCCTATCAGTTCGAACCGGGGGCCTCGACCTTCATCGTCGAATGCACCGAGGCGACCTGGCGCGGCCTGGGTTTCGACGCCATGGATCAGGACCAGACCTGCCGGGCGGCCGAGGGCCTGTTCGCCGACTGGCTGGGCGGCCATGCCCTGATGAGCAACGCCAGACACCTGCGCGGCTCGGCCTGGCTGAACTTCCCGCGCGTGGCCTGTTCGAACTGGCGCGACGGCAAGGTGGTCCTGCTCGGCGATGCGGCCCACACCGCCCATTTCTCGATCGGCTCCGGGACGAAGCTGGCCTTTGAGGACGCCATCCATCTGGCCCGCGCCCTGACCGAAGGCGGCGATCTCGACGCCGCCCTGGCGGCCTATGAGGCCGAACGCCGGGTCGAGGTGCTGAAGTTGCAGAGCGCGGCCCGCAACTCGACCGAATGGTTCGAGACCGTCGACCGCTATGTCGGTCTCGAGCCGCTGCAGTTCGCCTACAGCCTGCTGACCCGCAGCCAGCGCGTCAGCCATGAGAACCTGCGTCTGCGCGACCGCGGCTTCCTGACCGGCGTCGAGCGATGGTTCGCGGACGCCGCCGGCGCGCCGCCGTCTCCCGAACCGCCGCCGCCGATGTTCGCCCCGCTGCGTTTGCGCGGCCTGACCGTGCCCAACCGCGTCGTCGTCTCGCCCATGTGCATGTATTCGGCCGAGGACGGGACGGTGAACGACTTCCATCTCGTCCATCTCGGCGCCCGCGCCCTCGGCGGGGCCGGGCTGGTCTTCACCGAGATGACAGACATCTCGCCGGATGGCCGCATCACCCCGGGCTGCGCCGGGATGTACCGCCCGGAACACCGCGACGCCTGGAGGCGGATCGTCGACTTCGTCCACGGCCAGGGCGCGCGCATCGCCATTCAGCTGGCGCACGCCGGGCGCAAGGGCTCGGTCGAGCGGCCGTGGGGGACGCGCGCCGATCAACCATTGATTCGGGATGGCTGGGAGCTGATTGCTCCCTCCCCCATCCCGTGGTCAGAAGCCGATCAGGTCCCGCGCGAGATGACCCGCGCCGACATGGACCGCGTCCGTGACGACTTCGTGCGGGCGGTCGGCTGGGCCGATGAGGCCGGGTTCGACATGGTCGAACTGCACTGCGCCCACGGCTATCTGCTGTCGTCCTTCCTCACGCCGGTGTCCAACCGCCGCGCCGACGATTACGGCGGCTCGCTGGAGAACCGGCTGCGCTTCCCGCTTGAGGTCTTCGCCGCCATGCGCGCCG
>JBGTSL010000353.1:0-2455 GCA_041940325.1 Brevundimonas sp. | reverse complement strand
ATGCAGCGCTTTCTCGTAGATCAGCTCCAGCGCGCGTAACTCCACCAGGTGTGCCTGCAGCTCGCCGCCCGTCTCCACGATACGTTCCAGAAGACGCAGCGCGAACTGGCCAAGGCCATCAAGCGCGCCCGCTATCTGGCCCTCCTGCCCTATGTGGTGAAGTAAGATGAAGGTCGTTCTGCTTGAACGCGTCGAGAACCTCGGCGCCATCGGCGACGTCGTATCCGTCAAGGACGGCTTCGCCCGTAACTTCCTTCTTCCGCGCGACAAGGCCCGTCGGGCCACGTCGGCGAACCTGAAGGCCTTCGAACTCGACCGCGCCGCCATCGAGCAGCGCAACGAGAAGAACAAGGCCGAGGCGCAGAAGGTGGCCGACAAGATCGACGGTCAGACCTACGTCATGATCCGCCAGGCGGGTGAAACCGGCCAGCTGTACGGCTCGGTCGCCGGCCGCGACGTCGCCGAGGCCGTCCAGGCCGAAGGCGGCAAGGTCGAGCGCTCCCAGGTCGTGCTCAACACCGCGATCAAGACCCTGGGCGTCCACGAAGTGCTGGTCCGCCTGCACGCCGAGGTCAGCGCCACGGTCAAGATCAACGTGGCCCGTTCGGCCGACGAGGCCGAGCGTCAGGCCCGCGGCGAGGACGTGATCAAGTCCGCCTACGACCAGGACCGCGAAGCGGCCATGGAACAGGCCCAGGACATGATCGCCGGCGGCGCCGGCCAGCAGGAAGGCCTGGGTTCGGAAGCCTGAACCCGGCCAGACGGCTGAAGACTTCGAAAGGGCGCTGCCAGCGACGGCGGCGCCCTTTTTCTTGTGCGGCGGCGGCATTCGTCATAGACCGCCGCAGGCTGAACCGTCGGAGGGCGTTGTCGTGCGTGCAGTGATTGTCGCCGTGGTTGCGACGGCTTGCGTCCTCGCCGGGTCGGCTGCCGCCCAGTCGGCGATGAACCTCGAGTCCTTCGTCGACCGCGCCAACCGGATTCCGCTGAACGCCACAGCCATGCTCCGGCCAGACGCGCACCGGCTGAAGGGTGAGGCCGAGCGCGCATTCAACGCCGTGGGGAACGAAATACGCGCCGCCCGCGCCGCCGGAAGAACGCCGCCGGCCTGCCCGCCGGAGCGCATCGATCTCAACCCGCGCCAGCTCCTGGCCCATCTGAACGCCATCCCCCAGGCTCGCCGCCAGCGGATGACCGTCACCGACGGTATCCGCAACTGGATGGCTTCGCGCTATCCGTGTTCAAGCTGAGCCGTTAACTGATCCGGCTACGGAATTCCGGATCGCCCACAATCGCCCGGACTTATCCCTAGCCGACGATACGTCCGCGACTGACGCAGGGCGCGCGCATGGGTAAGACATGAGCCCGATGAACGCCCTGGCCCCCGTATCCTTCCCGTCGCCGATGGACCCGTCGTCCATCCCGTCCCTGCCTCACAACCTCGAGGCGGAGCAGGCCCTGCTGGGCAGCCTGATGTTCGACAATGCGGTGTTCGAGCGCCTGTCCGACCGCCTGCGCGGCAGCCATTTCTACGAGCCCTTCCACGAGCGGCTCTACGACGCCATCGAGGACCACGTCCGCCAGGGCCTGCTGGCCGAGCCGACCATCCTGATGGAGCGGTTCAAGCAGGATCCGGCCTTCCAGGAATTCGGCGGCCTGCGCTACCTGGCCGACCTCGTCGACCGCGCCCCGCCGGCGGCCAACGCCCCTGACTACGCCCGGGTCGTCTACGACCTGGCCCTGCGCCGCGACCTGATCCGCATCGGCGGCGAGATCATCAAGGACGCGCCCCAGCCGGAAACCGCCGCCATCGACCAGATCGAGAGCGCGGAACAGCGGCTCTACACCCTGGCCGAGACGGGCAAACCGTCGTCCGGTTTCGTCAGCTTTTCCAGCGCCCTGAGCGGCGCGGTTCAGATGGCGGCGGAGGCCTATCAGCGCGACGGCAAGCTGGCCGGTCTCGCCACCAACCTCGACGACCTCGACCAGAAGCTGGGCGGTCTGCACCCGTCCGACCTGCTGATCCTCGCCGGCCGCCCGTCGATGGGCAAGACCTCGCTCGCGACCAACATCGCCTTCAATGTGGCCAAGCACTTCCGCCCCGGCGCGGGCCCGGGCGAAGCCGCCGACGGCGGCGTCGTCGGCTTCTTCAGCCTGGAGATGTCGGCCGCGCAGCTCGCCCAGCGGGTGCTGTCGGAGGCCGCCGAAATCCCCTCGGAACTGATCCGCAAGGGCGAGCTCAACGCCGCGGAATTCAAGCGCTATCTCCAGGCCGCCCACGATCTGGAGAATTGCCCGCTCTATATCGACGACACCCCCGCCCTGCCGATCAGCCAGGTCGCCGCCCGCGCCCGTCGGCTGAAGCGTTCCAAGCAGGGCCTGCACCTTCTGGTCGTCGACTACCTTCAGCTTCTGCGGCCGGCCACGGCCAAGGACAGCCGGGTCAACGAGGTCA
>JBGTSL010000352.1:0-2463 GCA_041940325.1 Brevundimonas sp. | reverse complement strand
GCCGTCGACGAGATCATCGCCGCCAACCCCGACAAGGCCGCCGCCGTCGCCGAGAAGCCCCAGGCCATCGGCTGGTTCGTCGGTCAGGTCATGAAGGCCACCGGCGGCAAGGCCAACCCCGCCGCCGTCAACGACATCCTGAAGGCGAAGCTGGGGCTTTGAGGGAGGCCCCCCGATCCGCTTGCATGGAGCAACCTATACCTGCTTCGATGCACGGAACGCGGGTAAATTGCTTGACGATCGCCGATAGCTGCGAGAACGTCGATCTCGGAAAATCGAGAGGCGATCATGAAGTGGATTGTCGTGGCGATGGGGGCGGCGTTCGCCTGTACCGGGTGCGCCAGTCTCGGCAAGGACGTCAATAACGACTCCCGCTGGACGCCGCATGATATTGGCCTTGCGGCCAACGGGCCTCCACTGACGTTTCCTGCACGTCTTAAGGAACGCTTCGACAGGGCCTATTTGGCCGAAGCGGCGCCGGGGGCGACTCCGAATGGCGCTCTCCGGCGAGAGCTTTTTCGGAGCCTGCTCCGAGAGTCCGACGCCAAGTGCGAAACTTACCTCGTGGGCATCGGCGCGGGTCGAACAGCTTACGATACGGTCTTTGGCGTGGGCAGCCACGCGCTGGTCACGGCGGGCAGCCTGGCCAGCCCCGAAAGATCAGCCAATCTCCTCTCGGCGTTGGGTGGATTTTTCCAATCTACCAATGAAACCTTGAACAATAATCTGTTCGGAGGGGAGGATATTCAGGTGCTCGCGGGCGCCGTGCGCGCGGGACGTCGTACCGAATACGAGGTCATGATGCTTGAGGTTACGAGCGGCGTCTACGACACTTGGGACGCGGAAAGCATCATGCGCCAGGCCGAGGCCTATGATCAGAAATGCGGCATCGGCTACGGCCTCGACAGACTGAGAGAAGCCGTTGGGATCGCTGAGGGCGTGCAGCTTCAAGCCGCAGAAGAGGCTGTAGAAAAACGCTTGGGGCGTTAGTCAGGTCAGCGCGATGACGTGAATCGGAGCGCTTGAATCCACCAGAGTCCGTGTTGTTGGGCTACCCGAACAGCTCCCCGCTCTCCTCGCCCCCCTCCACCACCGCCCGCGCCAGCGTCCGCGTCACCGGTCGGTGCAGGGCGTCCAGCCGTTCCACCACGTCCGCCGCCGCCGCCGCCGACCGGTCAATCCGGCGCAGCAGGTACGGCACGACGTCCTTCGCCGGCCGGATGCCGCGCTCGGCGAAGCGGGCCTCCAGCATGGCCGCCAGCACGGCGTCGTCCGGGGCCTCCACCGCGACGGTGCGGACCGAGTCCAGCCGCGAACGCAGATCGGGCAGGGTGGTCGACCACGCCGAGGGCGGCTCGCGCGAAATCAGCAACAGCGCCCCGCCCGGCGCCTGGGCCAGGTTGATCAGGTGGAACAAGGTTTCGTCGTCTGCGTCGCAGGCCCGGTCCAGCAGCACCGGCCGTCCCTCCAGCTCCCGCGGATCGATCAGGGCCGCCTCCGCCCCGTGCAGGGCGACGGCGCCGACCCGTTCGGCCCAGATCTGCCCCAGCCGGCTCTTGCCCGCCCCCTCCGGGCCGTAAAGCGCCAGCACCCCGCCGATCAGGTCGGGCCAGTCCGCCAGCGCCGCGTGGGCCGCGCGGTTGCTGTCCGAAACCACGAAGCCCGCCTCGTCCTCGGGCAGGTCGCGCTGCAGCGGCAGGCGCATCTGGTCGGGAGGCGAGGGGCGGGCGTTCATCCCGTTCATCATAGCAGACGCCGCGTCCCGTCCGCTGCGCCTGTTGCGGCGCCCGTGAATAGACCGGCCCCGCTTGTGGATGCTTCGCCGTTCTGTGTCGTCCCGCGACCCGCTCGAGGCCGTGACGCTGTGCTGGCATTTCGCGAAAACATAGTCGGGTTCCGCGGAGATTTCCCCGCCATTTCAACGAGACCAGCGATTCTAAACGCTATCTTCCCGACTGAGGAAACGGCGGGTTTACGATGCCCGGATGGCCCGCTGTCCGACCATCGAACCACCGCCGCTCCGCCGCGGAAGCCGCCAAGCCGACAGGGCGAGATCGTCCGGTCGGCGAACGCCAGCGCGGCCGGTGCCGACTCTGCCGACTCTGACACAGCGTTTTTCTGCGACCTTGCCGACTCTGCCGACTCTGACACACCTGTTTTTTCGGTCCGGGCGAAACCGGCGGCCCCCGGCCGCAGCGCCGCCGGCCTTGACTTTCGGGGGGGATGATGCGCCCTTCCGGCCTCCCGAATTGCGGCCCTCGCGGCCCACAATCCAAGACGAACCGCCCATGCACGCCTACCGCTCCCACACCTGCGGCGCCCTTCGAGCCTCCGACGCCGGCGCGAACGTCCGCCTGTCCGGCTGGGTGCACCGCAAGCGCGACCACGGCGGCCTGCTGTTCGTCGACCTGCGCGACCACTACGGCCTGACCCAGCTGGTGCTGCATCCGGAAACGCCCGGCT
>JBGTSL010000351.1:0-2466 GCA_041940325.1 Brevundimonas sp. | reverse complement strand
GTCAATCCGGGCTTCGGCGGCCAGGCCTTCATCCCCACGACCCTGGGCAAGATCGAACGGACCCGGGCCCTGCTCGACGCCGCCGGTTCGAAGGCGCATCTGCAGGTCGACGGCGGGGTCACCGCCGCCAACGCCGGGGCCTGCGTCGCCGCCGGGGCCGACGCCCTGGTGGCCGGCACCGCGGTGTTCCGGGGCGGCCCGCCGGCCTATGCCGACAACATCCGGGCGCTGAAAACGGCGTGAGTCCGCTCGGTCCCTTCGCCCGCACCGAGGCCGACGCGCCCGCGCCGGGAGAAATCCCCGGGCTGCGCGGCGCACCGATGCGGACGCCCGTGCGCACGACCGAGGCGTCGACCGGACCCGGCCTGTGGCCCGCGGTCGTCGGCCGCCTGCTGACCCGACAGATGTGGATCGAGCTGTACGGCCTGCCCGGCTACGGCCTGACCCTCAGGGGCCGGACCGCCCAGGGCTTCGCGGCCACGCCCCGCGACTTCCGGCCGGTCGACCCCGCGGCCGGAAAGGCCGTGCTGGGCGGCAAATTCGTGCTCGCCGGCGCCAGTCTCGAGGCGCCGGCCCCCGAGGATCCCTGGAACCGGCCCAGCCCGACCCGGGCCTTCGCCGTGGAACTGCACGCCTTCGCCTGGCTGCCGTCGCTGATGCAGCAGGGCGAGCGCGGTTCGCGCGAGGCGCTGCGCCTGACCCTCATCTGGGCCACGGTGTTCGCCCGCTGGTCGCCGTTCGCCTGGGACCCGGCCATTCTCGCCCGCCGCACCCTAAACCTGGCCTGCGCCGCGCGCCGGATGAGCCAGGTCGCCACCGAGGCGGAGCGGGTGAAACTGGCCGACGTTCTTGGCCGCCAGGCCCGACAGTTGTTGCGCCCCCCGGGCGGAGCCGCCGCCCGGGCCGAGCGCCTCATCGCCGTCGCGGTCGCCGGGTGCGTTCTCGCGGGCGCGACGGGCGCCGGGCTGCGCCGGTCGGCCCTCCAGGCCCTGCCGTCGGCCCTGGCGAGAACCGTCGGCGAGGACGGGGCCCACACGTCGCGCAGTCCCGAGGCCGGGCTGGAGCTGCTGCTCGACCTTCTGACGCTTGAGGACGCCCTCGCCCAGCTGTCCGAGCCGCCGCCGGACGCGATGCGGTCGGCGATCCGGCGGCTGACCTCGGCCGTGCGCTTCCACACCCTGCCGGACGGCCGGTTGATCACCCTGCAGGGCGGCGGGCCGTCGACGCCGGCGCGCGTGGCCGCCGCCGTGGCCCACGACGAGATCGAGGATCTCGAAGGTCCGACCGGAACCGTGGGCGGCGTCGCGCGCATCCGCAGCCCGCTGCTGACCGTCGCCGCCGACATCGCCGCCCCGGCCCGGGGCGCCTGGTCCGCCGCCGCCTGCGCCCAACCGCTGGCGCTGGAGATCGTCTGCGGGCGCGACCGGCTGGTCACCGGCTGCGGCTGGACCCCGCGCGCCGCGGACCGTCAGGGCCTGCGCCTCGGCCCCGGCCACTCGACCCTGACCCTAGGAGAAACGTCCACGGGGGCGCCGCTGGGCGGCTGGAAGGGCGGCCTGCTGGGCGCCCGCCTGATCGGCCGCCCGCTGCACGTCGAGGTCCACCGTCGCGACGGCGAGGGCGCGGTCTGGCTGGAAGCCGAGCACGACGGCTGGGTGCACGATTTCGGCCTGCTGCATCAACGCCGGCTCTATCTGGATCAGCGGCTCGACGAACTCCGTGCCGAGGAGCGGCTGCACCCCGCCCCGGGACAGAAGGACGTGGTTCGCGCCATCGCCGCCCCCTATGCGATCCGCTTCCAGCTCGAGCCCGGGGTGCAGGCCTCGCTGGCCCGCGACCGGCGCTCGATCCTGCTGCGCGGTCATTCCGGTCGGGGCTGGTGGTTCCGCACCGACGGGCCGGACGTGGCCATCGAGCCTTCGGTGCATATCGACGAGGGCCTGACCCGGCGATCGCTGCAGATCGTCGTGCGCGGCTCGGCCCGCACCGATTCCGAGACCAAGATTCGCTGGAAGCTGAGCCCCGCCGGGTCAGGCGGCGATCCCACCTGATCGTCCCCTTGAGACGAAGGGGCGCCGGGACCATCTTGCGGCTGCCGCGTTACGCCTTTCCGACCCACAGGATCGACCCCAAGGACGACCATGAGCCTCGCCGACCCCAACACCCTGCCGGACGATCTGATCAAGGACGGCTCGGACGCCGGCTTCATGGCCGATGTCGTCGAGGCCTCGAAGACCCAGCCGGTGCTGGTCGACTTCTGGGCGACCTGGTGCGGGCCGTGCCGGACCCTGACGCCGATGCTGGAGAAGGCCGTCCGCGCCGCCGGCGGAGCGGTCAAACTGGTCAAGATCGACGTCGACAAGAACCCGGCCTACGCCGGCCAGCTGCGCGTGCAGTCGATCCCCACCGTCTACGCCTTCGTCAACGGCCAACCCGCCGACGGCTTCCAGGGCGCGGTGCCGGAGA
>JBGTSL010000350.1:0-2504 GCA_041940325.1 Brevundimonas sp. | reverse complement strand
CAGCGCCCGCCGCCCGAGATGCGGATCTTCTCGCCGGGAGCGCGGCCATGATCCAGCACCCGCACCGAGCGACCGCGCCGGCCCGCCTCGATGGCGCACATCATGCCGGCGGCGCCCGCCCCGACGATCAGCACATCGACGATGTCAGCCTTCATCCGCCCGCGTTAGCAGGCCGGCGGCCGGTCAGCGAGGGCCCGGCTACTGCGCCGGCGCGAAATAACCGACCGTCGTGCCGAAGGCGGCGGCCAGATCCAGCCACAGCGCCGTGTGGTCGGTCAGCTGCTCGACGTCCGCGCTGTGTACCAGCACGTCGTACTGGACGACCGCCGTGGGGTCGCGGCCCGCCTCGCCCGGCGAGAAGAAGGCCTTGAGGAAGCGGTGGTCGCGGTTCCAGTCGTTGATCATGGCCTGGGTGATGGTCGCATTGGAAAAGCTTGCGGCGTACTGGATGTCGCCGCAGGCGCCGGCCTCGCAGCTGTAGAAGAAGACCATCCAGTTGAGCGGCCCGTCGCTGATGGTCAGCCAGGTTTCGCCGCCTTCCCTGCGGACCTCGCTCACGTCGCCGCCCTTCGAGATCAGCCAGGCGCGCACCGCTTCGGGCGAAACCCCCGGATCGGCGGCGGTCTGGACCGGCGCGAGTGGCGCGGCGGCGGCGGCGGGCGCGGCGAGGGCCATGACGGCGGCGGCGGCGAGAGTCGCGAAACGGATCATCGAAAGGCTCCTGCGGGCCTTCACCTACCGATGGATCAAAGGCGAAAGCAAGGCGTCACGCCCGTTCCCGCGCCAGCCATTCCGCCGCCGCCATTTCGTTGAGGCGCGATACGGTCCGCTCGAACTCGAAGGCGCCGACGCCCTTGCGGTACAGCGCCTCCGGCGGGGACTCGGCCAGGGCGACCAGCCGCGTGCCGGCCTCGTAGAGGGCGTCGATCAGGGTTACGAAACGCCGCGCCTCCTGCTGGTTGGCCGGACCCAGAACCGGCACGTTCTCGACGAACAGGGTGTGAAACCGCTCGGCCACCGCCAGATAGTCCTGCGGGCCCAACGCCCGGCCGCACAGAGCGTCGAAGGTCGCCCGGGCCAGCCCGCCGTCGGTGCGCTCGATCACCACCTCGCGGCCCAGCACCGTCAGGCGGGCGGGACATTCCTCCTGCTCGCCCTTCAGGTCCGTCCACAGCGCCTCGAACCCGGCCCGGGCGGCCTCGTCCGGCGGGGTGAACCAGACCCGGTCGCCCATCAGCCGGTCCAGCCGCCAGTCGCGCGCCCCGGCCACCGACACCACCTGACAGCGCGCCCCGATCAGGTCGATGAAGGGGGTGAACAACTCGCGGTTGATGCCATTCAGATACAGCTGGTCCGGGGCCCGGTTCGAGGTCACGGCCAGCACCACCCGGTTGTCGAACAGGGCCTCGAACAGCCGGCCGAGGATCAGGGCGTCGGCGATGTCGGTGACCTGCAGTTCGTCGAAACACAGCAGCCGCGCCTCCGAGGCGATCAGATCGGCCACCGGTTTGATCGGGTCGTCGCCCCTCGACTGCCCGAACACGGCCTGGCGCGCCTCCGCGTCCCCCTCGCGCCACTGCCGGATCAGCCCGTGCACCCGCGCCATGAAGGCGTGGAAATGCGCCCGCTTCTTCCGCCTCTCCGGCGCGCAGGCGTAGAACAGGTCCATCAGGATGGACTTCCCCCGCCCCGGCGGGCCCCACAGATAGACGCCCACCACCTCCGGCGGCCGCCCGAACAGGCCGCCCAGCGGTCCCTTCCGCCGCAGGTCGATCTCCAGCCGGGCCAGGGCCTCGACCACCGGAACCTGCGACGGATCGGGCGTCAGCCGGCCGTCGGCCAGCCGCTTCTCATAAGCAGCGCGTATGCGTGATCCCATCGTTCTCGGCCTTAACCGCGCCCGCCGCCGCTGAAAAGCGATTGCTTCGCGCCGTTGAAGGCCCACATAGAGCCTCACTGTCCGGATAGCCGGGCCTCGCCAACATTCCTGCGCTCAGGCAGCAAGGCTCAGCGAGCCGAGCGGCGGCGCATCCGAAGGACCACCCCATGGGTTATAAAGTCGCCATCGTGGGCGCCACCGGCAACGTCGGCCGGGAGATGCTGAACATCCTCGAGGAACTGGAATTCCCAGTCGACGAGATGCACGCCGTCGCCTCACGCAAGTCGCGCGGCGTCGAGGTTGCGTGGGGCGACAAGACCATCAGATGCCACGACATCGACGGCTTCGACTTCTCGAAGGTGGACATCGTCCTGATGAGCGCCGGCGGCGACGTCTCCCGCGAATGGTCCGAGAAGATCGGCAAGGCCGGTCCGATCGTGATCGACAACTCCTCGGCCTTCCGTTACGACGATGACGTGCCGCTGGTGGTGTCCGAGGTCAACCCGGAAGCGGCGAAGAACCGCCCGCGCGGCATCATCGCCAACCCCAACTGCTCGACCATGCAGCTGATGCCGGTGCTGGCGCCGATCCACCGCGAATACGGCATCGAGCGCATCAACGTGGC
>JBGTSL010000349.1:0-2512 GCA_041940325.1 Brevundimonas sp. | reverse complement strand
GATGCCCAGCACCACCTCCATGACCACCAGGGTCACCAGCGCCAGCCAGGCGGCGGGGTCGGACAGGAGCGGAAGGATGGAGTCGAACATGCGGTGTCCCGATCGAAGAAGCTTGAGCGGAAAGCGCTAAGGGCGCGGGACGTTCCAGGCAAGCTTTCGGACAGGGTGAGCGTGTCTTTCGGCTATCGGGATTCCACCGGCGCGAGGTCGGCGACGATCGGAAAATGGTCCGAGATCACCCGGCCGCCGAAGGAGTCGGTCAGGACGCCGAAGCGCGCCACCGTCAGGCCGGGCCCGACGAAGATGTGGTCGATGGCCACGCCGTCGTTGTCATTGGCGATGTCGAAGGCGTTGAAGGTGCCGGCGGGGCCGAAGACGACCGGGCTGACGGCGCGGGCGTCGCGCAGGCCCGAGGCGAGGATGCGGCGATAGGGCGCGGTCTCCGGACCGGTGTTGAAGTCGCCCATCAGCACCACGGCGGCGGTCTCGCCGTCGACCTCGAGCGGGGCGAGGCCGGCGACCTGTTCGGCGCACTGTTCGCGGGCCACGGCGCCGACATGGTCGAAATGGGTGTTGCGCACGTCGAGCAGCCGGCCGTCACGGCGGTCGCGCAGAAGCACGCGGGTGACGGTGCGGGGGTAGGCGGCGTCCCAGCCCTTCGACGGCCGGTCGGGGGTCGGCGAGCACCAGAAGGTCTCGGCCCGGATCCGCTCGTAGCGGTCGCGCTTCCAGAACAGGGTGGTGGTTTCGCCCACCGGCCCGCCGTCGTCGCGACCGAGGCCGTATCGGTCGTAGCCGGGCAGGCGTTCGGCCAGCCAGCCGACCATGGCGGAGTGGGCCTCCTGGACGCCGAGCAGGTCGGGGTCGAGGAAGGCGATCTGGTTCGCCATGTGCGGTCGGCGCTCGGCCCAGGTCGGGTTATCGGTCGGGACGTCGACGCGGATATTGTAGCTCATCACCCGCACCGGGGCCGGGTCGCCCGCCGCGGCCGGACCCGCCGCGGTCAGCAGGGCGAGGGCGATCAGGGCGGCGAGAGGGCGGAAGACGGTCATGACGGCCTGCGGATCGCTGGGGGAAGGGCGGCATCTTCGCTCCGCGACGCTGAAACAGGGCCTCACATAGCGTTACGTTCCGGGGCCGCTGCGGCGGACCGCCCCGGTTGCGGCGGGGGGGTTACGGTGCTATCAGGCGCCCGGCTGAGCCGGAGGGTGCGTCGCGAGACGTTTCTCTGGCGTGCTTTCTTCAAGCATTTCAGGCCTTTGACCGGCGCGCACTCCGCCGCCGGTCGACAACCCGAACGCTAACCCGCGCGGACCATACAGTGGCTGACGATTACAGGACGACGGAAGTCGGCGAGCGCTATGCACAGGCGCTGTTCGACCTCGCTGACGAGACGGGCGCTCTGGAGGCCGTGCGCGCCGATCTGAAGTCGCTGCGCGCCGCGTGGAGCGACAGCGCCGACCTGCGCCGGCTGGCCACCTCGCCGGTGATCGCCGCCGAGGACCAGCAGAAAGGCCTGGTCGCCATCGCCGACGCCGCGAAATTCAACGGCGTGACCCGCAACTTCCTCGGCCTGCTGGGCCAGAACGGCCGTTCGCGCGACCTGCCGGGCGTCGTCGCAGGCTTCGAGAAGCTGTACGCGAAGAAGACGGGCGTGGTCGCCGCCGAAGTGGTCTCGGCCCAGCCGCTGAGCGCCGCCCAGATGAAATCCATCCAGTCCGCCCTGCGCGCCTCGCTGGGCAAGGACCCGGAAATGACCGCCCGCGTCGATCCGTCGATCCTGGGCGGCCTCAAGGTCAAGGTGGGGTCGAAGCTGTTCGACGCCTCGCTGAAGACCAAGCTCGACCAGATGAAATTCGCCCTCAAACGGGCCTGACCCCAACGTTCGCGGCTCCGACGGGGTCGCGCTGACAAGACGATAACAGAGAGCCTGTCATGGACATCCGCGCCGCCGAAATCTCGGCCATCCTCAAGTCGCAGATCGCCAACTTCGGCGTCGAAGCCGATGTCTCCGACGTCGGCAGCGTGCTGTCGGTCGGCGACGGCATCGCCCGCATCCACGGACTGGACAACGTCCAGGCCGGCGAGATGATCGAGTTTCCGAAGGCCGGGGTTAAGGGCATGGCCCTGAACCTCGAGCGCGACAACGTCGGGGCCGTGATCTTCGGCGAGGACCGCGCCATCGCCGAGGGCGACGAGGTCCGCCGCCTCGGCGAGATCGTGGACGTGCCGGTCGGCAAGGGCCTGCTGGGCCGCGTCGTCAACCCGCTGGGCGAGCCGCTCGACGATGGCGGCCCAATCGCGACCGATCGGACCCGCATGGTCCTCTCCACGGCCCCGGGCCGTGACCCCCGCACGGCACATCGGCCGGCGGCTCGGACGGTCTTGAGCGGGCGAGCGGAGCATCCTCATGACACGGGGGCCTGTTGACGGAGCCGGGGGGAGGGGTCGCGGATCCAGTCAGGAGTATAGGACGGATGGGGGCCGCGAGGCAGGCCGGTCCCGCGGGGAG